>JBAQHC010000716.1:0-20994 GCA_049288095.1 Alphaproteobacteria bacterium
ACGCTATGGATTATCCCTATCAGGTGTCCAAGGACGAAGTCGCAATCTATGACGGTCTCGACATTCCGATGGAGCACAAACGCATGCTCATGCAGACGAACGCGGAGCACGTATTCCGATTGCCGCCGCTCAACTGAACGATCACTTCGTATCGGTGGGCCGCGGGTCGACGCCGCCGGGCGAGCCGAAATGATCGGCTAGCTCTTTGCCCGAACCCGTCCAAGAATAGTTCTTATCGGTGTAAGGCAGCATCGTCTTGTTCCAAGCCTGCCAGTCGGTCGCGAGGCGGTTGAAGACGTCGGGCAGCCGGTCCTTGAGGTTGGCGCGTTCCAGTGGATCATCAACGACATTGAACAAGAAGGTATTGTCGAGAATCTTGAGATATTTGAGATCTCCGTCGCGCACAGCTTCTTGATGGAGGGCGTTATAGCGCCAGAAAAGTTTTCGCGGCTTTGGAGTAGTCTTTCCTTCAAGCGTTTTGATGAAGTTCATTCCGTCGCTCGGATAGTGTCGGTCGGGGCGCGTTCCCGCTGCCGCGAGTAAGGTCGGCAGCCAATCCATCGACATGATCACTTGATTGCTCACCGTGTTCGGTGCCACACGGCCAGGCCAGTAGACAATTGTGGGCACGCGTATCCCGCCTTCCAACAGCTCACCCTTTTTGCCATTGAATGGCCATGTGTCGGAGAAGCGTTCGCCGCCGTTGTCGCTGGTGAAGATGACGATCGTGTTTGAGGCTAGTCCGGCCCGCTCAAGCGCGTCGAGCGCGCGGCCGATCTGCGTGTCCAGCGCCATGACCATTTGCGCATAGGTCTCTTGCGTTCCGCCATCGAACACGAACAGCCCGCTCGGATTCTTTGCGAGCCGATCAGATTCGGCCTGATCGTTGGGTCCTTCCCATGGCCAGTGCGGCGAAGTGAAGTGAAGACTGATGAAGAAGGGATTTGGCTGGGCTGCCAGCGTTTCGATCATAGAGACGGCATGATCGCCTAGCCGGTCGGTTAAATATCCCGTCTCATGTGCAAGCGTATCGTCGATCCAGTAATCACTATCATATTTGAAATAATCTTGGCCGCCACTTCTGATCCCGACGAAATGGTCATAGCCGCTTTGAAGCGGCCCGAATTTTGGCAAGCTTCCGAGATGCCATTTGCCGATGAGTGCGGTTGAATAGCCAACCTTCTTCAAAAGCGAAGGCAAGGTAGGATGATCGGGCGGGAGGCCAACATCGCGCACCCCGTTAGGTTCATCGAGGCCAACATCGAGACGGTCTTGATAGCGGCCGGTAATGAGCGCGGTGCGTGTAGCGGAGCAAACTGCCGAATTGGCATAGGCCTGCATGAAGCGCATGCCTTGGCTCGCGATGCGATCAACGTTCGGCGTTTGATAATCCGGGCGGCCGTAGCAAGAAACATCGGCATAGCCAAGGTCGTCGGCGAGAATGAAGAGAATATTCGGCCTGGCCGAGATCGGTTTTGCAACGCCGAGGCTTGGGCCCAAGGCAAACGCGCTTACTCCGCCCAGAACAGCTGAACGGCGGGTAATACGATAGGACGGCCTCATACGCGTGCCTTTTTGTGCGTTGCCGCACATGCGGCGCGCAAGCTTGGCCGGCCCTAGCGGCACCCGGCAATGCACGAAACGGCACTCGCTACGGCAGTTGGTGAACGGCCAAGAGTGCCGTTTTAGGCACGATCGAGTGCCGTCTCAGGCGCGCGACATCTATTTGAAAAACCCAAAGTCAAAGCGGGGAAGTTCTAACCGCCCGGAGCTAACCGGTTCTTGTCGTGCACAAGAGGCCAACACAACGGGGCGATGGGGAACAGGCAATGAGAGTCAGCATCAGGAAGGCGCTTCTATCGGGGGCAGCGTTAGCGGCTGTCAGTTGCGCTGCGGGGGCAGCGTTTGCACAAGATCAAAGCACCGGAAAGGCCGCAGCAAATGCGCCTCAGGAGATCGTCGTTACCGGTTCGCGCGTTAGAAGCACGTTCACGACTCCAACGCCGGTTACGGTGATCACGACTCAGCAATTGCAAAAGGCCAGCCCAGGAAACCTCGTTGAAGCGGTCAACCAGCTGCCGCAGTTCTACAACAGCTCGACGAATGCTGCCCCGTCTCCCTTCTTCGTCTCGCCAGGCGCCGGCAACTTCAACTTGCGCAGCCTTGGCGCTCAACGCACGCTGACGCTGCTCGATGGCCGCAGGGTCGTCAGCTCGACGCGTTTCGGCGGCACCGACTCGAACACCTTTCCCAAGGAAATGATCAAATCGGTTGAAGCTGTAACGGGCGGTGCCTCCGCAGCCTATGGTACCGACGCAGTCAGCGGCGTCGTGAACTTTATCCTTGATACCAGTTTTACCGGCGTTCGCGGTCACTTGCAGGGCGGCATCACCTCACGCGGTGATGGGAAGAATTGGGAAGGCTCAATCGCGGCCGGCACGGATATCGGCGACAAGATTCATGTGCTCGCGTCTTTCGAGCAGGAGGAGCAGAATCCAATTTACACTTACGCAGGGCGCGATTGGTACCAAAGCTGGAGTCTGATCAGCGGTCCCGCCGGTGGCGCGACCTTCTTGAAGCGCCCGAATGTGGTTTCGACATCAGCAAGCCTGGACGGCATTTTTTCAATTCCCTCGAGCTCTGCCGTGGGCGCCCCACTCATTCAATACGAATTTTTGCCCAACGGTAGCTTCCGGCAGTTCAATGCCGTGCCGGCTGGCCAAGGCACTATCGGTACTGGAAATCAGAACTATGTTCAGCCGGCCGGTGGCAGCGGCACTGACATTGGCGCCGATCGGCCGACGGTTTTGCCGGCGACGGACCGCCAGAGCACGTTCGGCTACGTCGAATACAAGCCGTGGGATAATCTGAAGTTCTTCGCGCAAGGGATCTACGGCAAGAACGATACGGTCCAAACCAATATAGGCGGCTCCTTAACGCAAGTATCTCCCGGGACGATCTTCAGCGGCAACGCGTTCCTGCCGGCAGGTGTGCAGACGCTGCTGACCAATGCGGGGGCGCCCTCGTTCGTCTTAAACAAACTCGGTTCGGTGCTCGATACTGCTCAGGACGCGTTCACGCTCACTCACAACAGGATGACATCGCTAACGAGCGGTTTCAAATATGACTTCCTTCACGACGGTATGTTCGGCGGCGATTGGTTCAGAAACTGGCGCGCCAATGGCTATTTCCAATATGGCCACACAACCTATAACGCTCAGCAGCGCGGCGGCTTCCGCGTCGACCGCATTCAACTTGCTCTGGATGCAGTGAAGGACGCCAGCGGCAACGTCGTCTGCCGCGTCAATCTTCCGCAATTCGCGTCCGTGAATGGTGGTCGGTGGTCGGATTGCGTTCCGATCAACCTCTTCGGGCGAGGCCAGGCTTCGCAAGCGGCGATCGATTGGGTGACCGGCTATGATCCCGGCCAACATGTCGGCCCGGCAACGATTGTCTACACGAATGGGTCAACAGCGACGGACACTTACGACACGACTGGAGCCGGGGACAAGATTGCCGCTGGCGACATCGTGCAGAAGGTCACGGAAATCACATTGGACGGCGATATCTGGGAGGGCTGGGGCGCGGGCGCAATCTCAGGCGCTATCGGCTATAGCTATCGAACGGAGGCTCTGAACCAAATTGTCCGCGTTCCGGACAGCCCATCCAACGATCTCAACACGATTCGGCCCGTGCCCCCGAACGATCCGGCCGGCTGCGTGGTCGGCGTGTCGTGTCTGGGCGTGCGCGGAGAAGCGGCGGGGAATGTCGGCAACTCAGTGGCAGTGCAATTCTCCAAGGTGCCAAACGCCCGCGGCAGTCTGTTCACGGGCGAGTTCTTCGGCGAAATGCTGGTGCCTGTAATTGCTGACGTGCCGTTCATCAAGCTGTTATCGGTCGATGGCGCGGCTCGCCGTGCTGATTACTCTGGCAGCGGTCAGATCTGGGCCTGGAAATATGGCTTCAGCTGGGACGTCTTGGGCGGTTTGCGTCTCCGCGGTGCCGAGTCGCGCGACGTTCGTGCGGGCACGCTTTCCGATCGGTTCGATCAAACCGGTGGCTTTGCCAGTGTGATAGATCCATGCAGCACCTGCGGTGTGGTGGGTGGTGCGGTTGTCCAGCCAGCGCCAGCCGGCACGATTCCGGCTGGCTACAGTGCCTTCAATGTCGGCGGCGGCAATCCCAATATTCAACCTGAGCGCGGCGATACCAATACCGTCGGACTTGTCTATCAGCCGACTTGGCTTAGCAATTTTTCGATGTCGGTCGACTGGTGGGACGTCCGTCTGAACGGTGCAATTGCCTCGTTCACGGCACAGCAAATTGTCGACGGGTGCTATGCAGGCGCAGCAGATCTTTGCGCTCGCATCGTCAGGGATCCAGCACTCGGCGTGAATGGTATCGGTCAACCAAAGATCAATATCGTCAACGCGACCGTCCTCAATCTCAATAGGAACCGTGTTTCGGGTATAGACACTCAGATCAACTATAACCGCGACGTTGATTGGTTTGGGGGCGACGAAAGTATTTCGCTCGGCGTCTTTGCGACCTATCTTGCCAAGTACGAGATCACCCTCGTCAGCAATACGGGCAAGGCGACGGTTTCCGAGTATGCGGGCGCGATATTTGCCGCCCCTCCCGCTTCCGGCATCGCTTACCCACGGTGGAAGTGGAACATCAGCGGTACATACACCCGCGGACCCTTCTCCGTTTTTGTGCAAGAGCGCTTTATCCAAGGCCCGAAGCTGAACTCGACGTTCACGCAGGGCGTAACCGTCGACGATGTCTCAGTTGATGATGCGTTCTACACAGACGTGAACCTCGACTACAAGCTTCAAAGGTTTGGCGGCGAGTGGGATCTGTTCTTGAACGTCACCAACCTGCTTGACGAAGATCCTCCGGTGGTTGCGGCTTGGAACCAGGGCCTTAGCCCATCGTCGGCTCAGACATTGCCGGCCACTTGGGACCTCCTCGGTCGTCGCTTCACGGGTGGTGTGCGGTTTAAGTTCTAGAGTCAAACGAAACCGCTGGCTCCCCGGCGGGTTAACTTGGAGCGCGCCAAATGGCGCGCTCCTTTTTATTGTGCGCTTACGATTTCACGTTCGTGATTCAGCGGGCTACGGGAGGTAGGAACCCGTTAGCGGAGATCGTCCCAGTGGGAGACTTCGCGAAATGCCCGCTCGATACGCTCCACAAATTCGGGATCGTCGATGTCGACTGGTCCTGGCCGATTGATCATCACATTGTTGATGACGCCGTTCGCGACTTGAACGGCGAAGCGAATATCCATCTCTTCGGCAGGCGTCAGTGACCGACCAATCCGGCGCGATGCGCGTGCGATGAAATTATCGCTGACGATTTGCGCGATTTGGCGGAATGGCTGCCAGAAATTCGGTTCTTGGATGCTTCGGAAGAGCGACGCGCGCCAGAAAGACCGGTTGAGCCACAGCCTCGCAGTGATTTCCCTAAAGTATTCGTGCAAGAGCTGATCGTCGGCGATCGTTGCGAACTGCTTTTCGACGGCAGCGAGCCGGTTGGCGGCATAGCGGGCGACGAGCGCCCGGTGAAATTCATCCTTGTTCTTGAACCGCGCATAGAACGCTCCCACCGAATATCCGGCGCGCTCGGCGATCTCCGCAACGGGCAAGGCCTCCCACTCACGATCCTGAAGGAGAGCGAAGGCCGCCTCGATCAGCTTGTCATAGGTGACCTGGCTGCGCTTTTGCCTAATGGCGAGCGCTCCCGCCTCCGGCTCGGTTCCTTCACTTGACGGAACGCTCAATTCGTGCATCCTAGAATGAGAATTTTGGTTCTGTTTCAGATTATATTACTGAGCGGGCTAGGGAAAATCAAAACGAGTTGAGAAACAAGGGGCTTGAGCTTCTGGCCTAGGGGAAGTGCTGGAGGAGGCGGGAGCTAAGACCCGACGGCGGATGCCAAAGCGGACGGAAGAGCTGCAACTGGCGGGTGGGAAATGAAAACGGACTTCAAGACGGCTGGCGTGGCGCCTGAGGCGCGCGCCGCTTATTGGACCAAGGGATTTACCAGTCGCTTCGCGCCGGTTCGCGTTGATCCTGCCAATAGCAAAGAGTTTCAAGCACAGCTGAAAGTGCGGAGCTTGGGACCAGTGACTTTTGCATGGGTGCGCTCGCAACCCTCGACCGTTCTGCGCACTAAAGAACTCGCCGCTCAGGCGAACGAGCGCCTGTTCGGTTTTGTTATCCAACTGTACGGCAAAGGGGCCGTTTCCCACTGTGGACACGGCTTTGGTTTCGCGCCGGGCGACATCGTCCTCAACGACACCACCGAGCCAATGGCATGCAGCTTTCCGGAGCCCATGGAGGGCCTGACGGTGCGTGTGAGCGAGGCGGCTCTGAAGACACGCATTCCGTTTGCGGACGATGTGCGAGGAATGCGCATTCCGGGCGATGCTGCGCTTGCGTCGACGGTGGTTAGCATGGCGAAGAGTCTTGCACTCTCAGATGATCGGTTGCCCGCCGACTACGGTACCCAGCTCGCCAACTCCCTTCTCGATGTCTTTGCAATGTCCTATTCCGCTGCATGCGGAAGGATCGCATGTGAAGAGAGCATTGTTGGCGCCCGTCAGGCACTCGTGACTGAGTTCATTGAAGCACGCTTGCACGATCCGAGCCTTACGCCGGGAATGATCTCATCGGCGCTCAGAATTTCCCCGCGCTATCTGCGTAAGCTAATGGCCCGGTATGGCGAGACCGCATCGAGCTATATCCTGCGACGGCGTCTCGAAGAAAGCAGCAAGCAGCTCAAAACCGTTCTCTGCCGCAACCGCACGGTGACGGACATTGCATTTTCACTGGGCTTCAACAGCACGGCGCACTTCGCGCGCGTCTTCAAAGAAAAGTTTGGGATGACGCCGACCGACTACAGACTGATGCACTCCGGGGAAGGAGTCTCGCTTGCCTCTGGCTCGGCCTCGTCGCTGTCCACGCAGCTTCTTGCCGTGTAGATCGGCTATCACCCCGTCAGTACGGCAAAGAAGGCAGGCGCACGCCGTCAGCGTGTCGCCGAGCTCTTTTCGATCCGAACGAAGTTGATCTTGCAATCGCACGCCGCGGGAATCGGTGAGTTCGCCGCGTCGTCCGTGAGCGGCGCAATCCCCGCGCGCCCGATATAAGCAGCGCCTCGTCCGAGAACCGGGAAGCTTACTTTTGTCTCGGCCGCACTCTGGTCGTCCACGATAAGGTCGATCGCAGTGCCGGGTCCGCCCGCGGGTTTGAAAGCAACAGCTATGGAGTGCTCGCCGGGCTTCAGTGCTGCAGGTGCCCGCAGCCTCACCACACGCTCCATATCGCCAGGATTGTAGATATAGGTTGGATGGCCCGCATCGAGCACAAGCGCCTGCCCCCCGAAATGGTCGCCTTGCACAAGCACCGGACCGCTTATCTTTGCGGTATCCACACCAACCGAGGCCGTGATCGTCCAGCCGACGCTCGCGCTTGGGAATGAGTAGTTGTTGTAGCGAGTGTCGCCCGGATAATAGGTGAAGCTCGTGCGTCCGGCGATCAAACTAGGCCGGTATTGCGCAGCCATGCGAGGACCTAAATCAGCGTTAAGCGGATAGACGTGGAACTTGCGCGCGGCCTTGTCGAAATCTGCTTTTAGCTCGGCAAGCTTCTTCGGATATTCCCCCGAAACGTCCTTGGACTGAGACCAATCGGTGTTGAGGTCATAGAGTGCCCATGTGAACTTGTTGGGATCTGCATTGCCCGCACCCCATGGCATGCGCCCAGGAATTGTGGAAGCCATCCAGCCGTCTTTGTAGTAAGAGCGGTTGCCGAGCATTTCGAAATATTGCTCGCGATGTCGCGGCGGCGCATCTGCATGATCGAAGGTGTAGACCATGCTGATTCCGTCAAGCGGCAGCTGATCGACGCCGTCCACGACTTTCGACGCAGTAATGTGTGCTGCCTCGTAGATGGTTGGGGCAATATCGATGACGTGGCTGAACTGCGTCCGAACTTGGCCAATCTGCTTGATCCGATCCGGCCAGCTGATCACCATTCCATCGCGCAAGCCGCCGAGATGCGAAGCCACACGCTTGCCCCATTGGAATGGTGCGTTCGTCGCCCAAGCCCAAGCGGCAGGATAGTTGCCGAACGCATTTGGCCCACCGTGTTTATCGATTTCGCGCGCGAGTTGGGCGTCGGTAGCTTCGAAGCCCGCGATGACGCGCAATTCCTGGTTCGAGCCCTTATAGTCCTCCTCGCTCGCACCGTTGTCGCCTTGGATGTAGATCACCATTGTGTTGTCGAGCTCGTTCGACTGGCGCAAGTCGTCAATCACCCGGCCGATTTGGTTGTCGACATAAGCGAGCTGACCGCCGGCAACTTCCATCATGCGCGCATAGACGTGTTTCATCTCGGGCGTCAGGCTATCCCAAGCGGGTAGCTCGGCCGGACGCGGTGTCAGCAGGGCATCGGCTGGAATGACTCCCAATTTCTTCTGACGCGCAAAAGTCTCTTCGCGTAGCTTGTCCCAGCCCTGGTCGAACTTGCCTTTGAATTTGTCGATCCACTCGCGCGGCGCCATATGCGGCGCGTGGGTCGAGCCGGATGCGAAATAGGCAAAGAACGGATGATCGGGGCGCAGATTGTGTTGGATCTGCAACCAGTGGATCAGGTGGTCGGCGAGATCGCGGTCGAGGATGTAGTCAGCCTCTTTCGGCGGCCGCAGAGTATTGCGATTCTCAATGAGGTCGGGGTTGAATTGATCCGCAAACGGAGCATTGAAGCCATAGAAATAGTCAAAGCCCCATGCATTCGGCCAATTGTTGAACGGGCCGACGGGCGTGTTCTCCCACACGGGCGTGTTGTGGTTCTTCCCGTAGAAGGACGTGTCGTAGCCATTGTCGTGCAGCACGCGGGCAATGGTCGCAGCGCTCTTTGGAATGGCCGAGGTGTAGCCTTCTTCGTCGATGGAAACATCCGCAATCGAGCCGCTGGCAACCGCGTGATGGTTGCGTCCGGTGAGGAGTGCCGCGCGCGTCGGCGAGCACATGGCAGTCGTATGGAAAGCGTTGTAGCGGAGGCCTGCCGCCGCCAGTGCATCGAAGACCGGCGTCGGCACGGGTCCGCCGAAGGTCGAGGCGGCACCAAAACCAACATCGTCGGTCATGACCAAGAGCACGTTCGGCGCACCGGCTGGTGCTCTTGGTGCTTCCGGGTAGAACTTCCAATGTTGTGCCTGCGCTGCATCTTGAGCGCACGCCGAGAGAGGAATGTTCACCGACGCGATGGCTAGTAGCGCGAGCGTGGATGCGGAGCGGCTTAGCCGGGCCAGCGCAGATTTGGGTCGCATGGTGTTTCCTTTTTTGGCGAGCGCTGACGACGGTTGTTCCTGGCTAACTCGTCAAAAGGTGACCTTGGCGGCGCTATTGTAGCAAGGGGTCAAATTCTCGTCGGTCGCAACAAGTGAGGGCTTGTGGGTGCAAGCTTTCTGCCTCGTCAATCTTGTTTGGGACCGGCGCCCATGTGAACTTTTCCACGTTAACTTATTGAGAGGCGCTCAGTCTGTGCGGAGAAAGGCCCATGAATGACGACATGGTGCTTGTGCCAGGTTCAACGCTCTTGATGGGCTCGAACGATCACTACCCTGAGGAGGCCCCCACATGCCGCGTTTCTGTCGATTCATTTCTGATCGATCGAACCCCTGTGACAAACGCCGCGTTCAAAGCCTTCATCGAGACAACCGGCTACGTCACGCTCGCCGAGCGAATGCCTGACGCCCGCCTGTATCCGGGTGCCGATCCGGCATTGCTGAAGCCAGGTTCTTCCGTCTTCACCCCTCCTGCAAAGCCTGTAGCGCTGAGCAATGCCTTTGCTTGGTGGTCTTACGTGTTTGGCGCGAATTGGCGTCACCCAGAAGGACCGGGAAGCTCGGTCGATGCCCTCGGTGATCATCCGGTCGTGCATATCGCCCACGCAGACGCGATTGCCTATGCAAGCTGGTGCGGTAAGCGCCTGCCGACGGAAGCAGAATGGGAATGCGCGGCGCGCGGCGGGGCGGACGGTCTGCCTTATGCATGGGGAATGGAGCTTGAGCCGAAAGGACGCGTGTTCGCGAACTATTGGCGTGGCCCGTTCCCGTATAAGAAGCTCCAAGGCGAGCCTTATCGGCGTACATCGCCGGTTGGTGCGTTCCCAGCGAATTCGTTCGGGCTTTACGACATGATCGGCAATGTTTGGGAGTGGACACAGGATTGGTACAGCGTCCGAAGCACGACAGAAGCTGACGAAGCTTGCTGTGTGCCACGAAATCCCCGCGGCGGTACGGAAGATGCGAGCCGCGATCCCAACGATCCTGGATTTAATTTCGGACGCAAGGTGCTAAAGGGCGGCTCTCATCTTTGCGCCGAGAACTATTGCCGTCGTTACAGGCCGGCGGCGCGATATCCCCAGACAATCGACACGAGTACTTCACACATCGGCTTCCGCTGTGCCAAGAGCGTGTGAGCTAGAATACCGCAAGCCTTTGGATGAACCAGAAAGCCGCCGGTACGCCGAGCGCGTAGCCGCTGAGAAGACCCAGCCGGTCTTCCTGAAGCACCAATCTCAGCCCGCCTATTTGCACAAGTTTCCGGATGACAGCGATCATCGCAACTAATCCCGCGATGAAGATGATCTGGCCGATCTCGACGCCAAGATTGAAACACAGGAGGCCGACCGCAAGCTCTTTGGTTGGTAAGCCAACTTCGCGCAGAGCCGCGGCGAAGCCGAAGCCGTGCAACAAGCCAAAAGATGACGACACGACAATCGGAAAGCGCCCGGCGAGACCTTCGGGAGATGGAGAGGCGATCTCGCGCGCAAGGAACAAGATCGAAAGAGCAATCGCGGCCTCGACCGGCGGCTCGGGAAGTACAACGAGGTTGAGCGCCGACAGTGACAACGTAATCGAATGTGCAATCGTGAATCCCGTGATGGCGAGAAGCGCACGCCGCGCGGTTCCGGCAAGAATCAGCAAACCGGTCACAAACAACAGATGGTCAATCCCGGTCCATATATGGCGAACGCCGAGCTCGAGATAGCTGACGGCGACGGCTTTCCATCCTGGAGCTTTGGGCACTTCCCAATCCAATTGATCCGGCGGCAGCACCCGCGTAACGACTTTGCCGTCAATCTCGCGCAACCGAAACAGCGTCGGCAACGACGGATTGAAGACGCGATAGGCGACCTTAATGCGCTGACCTTCAAGCCCGCCTTTGCAGCGCAGCGTCATAGTCTCTCGGCCGTCGGTTGCGAGCGATCGCGCATCGTCACCGGCGACAGCGCACTTCTCAGGCCAGATCACTTTGGGCAGATCTTCGGCCGGGACTGCCGGCGGAATGCGAATGCGAGCGATGTAAAGGCCGGTGCTCTGCTCGATAATGTTGACCGAGAGCGGGCGCGCATCGTGGGCTGAGGCCGGAGCCGCGCAACAAAACGCAACGAACGCGGCGGCAAAGATAGAGTAGATAAACCGGGCGACCGCGCTTTTCAGCATGTTATTGCATCGAGCCCGAGGCGTGCTTCATCTCAGCAGTAAGGCTTTCGTCCTGCTTAGGCGAAATCCCGTCAAGCTTCACTTTGAAGCGATTGACAAGATCCGTGACCGCCTTTTCGCGATTCGACGCGACGGTATCTCGCAAGAGATCCTCTCTCAATTCGTCGCGGATGTCCGCGAGTTTGGGCAGATATGCCGGCTGATGACGTGTGATGAGAACAAGATGATAGCCGAATTGCGACTTGATCGGGCCATACCACGCATGATCCGAAGGCTTGAGCTTCATGACTGCTGACGCGAAGTCGGTCCCTAATTGATGCTCGATAAAAGAGGGATCGCGATCCACATAATTTTGGAGATATGGGAAACGGTCGCCATAGGCTGGCGCGTCATCGAAACCGGCGCCTTTCGCCTGCAGCTCTTTCTTGAGCCTTTCGGCAACCTGCTTCGCAGGTTGCGGGCGTTTGACCTCGCTGTCGACAAACACATGCGTAAAGGTGAGCGACGGAGCAACCTCATAGCGGTCTTGGTGCTTGAGGTAGTAGGCCTTGAGGTCGGCGTCGGTTGGCGCAAACGGCTCTGTCGCCGTATCATCGATCAAATACAGCATCTTCTCGACCATGCGGCGCCGGATGACATAATCGCCCTCCGAGAGCCCCATAGCTTGTGCCTCGCGATAAAGCGCTTCTTCACGCACATATTTGGCGATGAGGTCACGCTTCTGCTGGTCCGACATCGAGTCGAATTGAGCAGCGAAATACTTCGGCTGGAATGCCACGGACTCGTATTGCATAAAAGTCAGGAGCTTGGATCGGTCGACTTCGATCACCGCATCATCGCTCTTCGTTGCCTGCGGCCCCGCGATCAATTGATACGCCGCGAACAACAGCCCGCCCGCCGCAAGAAAATGCAGAAGCGGATCGCGCAGAAAACGCTTGAAGGGGTTCATGATTGCGGATGAGGCGTATACCAGATCGGCGAGGAATAGGCCCGCTCCTGGATGCTCTCTGGCTCGTTCGTTTTGCTCACCGGAATGCCGAGCGCGATTGCGTCATAGAGAGAGTGGCGCGGCGTCGGGATTTCCAGCACGCGGACATAGTAGAAGGCGAGTTGGCCGGGCTTAAAATCAGGATCCTTCCACACCTTGGCGAGTTGCACTGCGCCGATCGTGTTTGTGTAGCTCCCGGTGTTCACATCCACGGTGTCGCCGACCGGTGGCAGAGAACCCTTGTCATCAAGCTTACGATCTCCCGACCAGGCGACATTGTAGATGCGCTGCTGCGTCTTGCCTTCGTCATCAACCCAACCTTTGATCACCTGGGCGCGATCGAGATTGCCGCTCATGGGATCTTTGGCCGCATAGATAAGAAGGCTTGGCGCTTCGTTCTCCGGTGCATCGGTGAGATCGCCGCCCATCGGAACGCCCTTGCCGTAGCCAACCTTGGCGATGTTCTTGGCATTGGCATCATTCGCGCGGAATTTAAATCCGCCGAAAACGCGGAGTGTTATGCGCGTGCCTGTGGTGCCATAGACTTCCTTGCGCTTGAAGGCATCAAAGATGCCTTGGCGAGTGTTCTCGGTCGCCCAGGCCGCCGCACGCCCCGAAGCAGCGAGCAACCAAGCCGGAAAAACGAAACGCTTCTTCGCGTCCGGTTGAATTTCATCGAGGCGGTCTTGCGGCGTGGGATCGGCGGCGAAATGCCCCTGGAAGTCGTCTTCCTTAACCGTGGAGAGACCGGTATGCGAGTCGGTGTTGCCGATAATTCCGAGCTTATAGGGGTTGACGCCAATCTTGTGCTGAAAGTCCAACCCCTGGAGTAACGCTGTGCGCACATAGTCGTGCGGACTCGGCGGCATCGGGGTTCCGATCAACAATCGCTGCCAAATCTCGAAATTGGCAAATTCATCTGTTGGCGCGAGCGTTGGAAGAATCTCCGACGTGCCCTTGCCCTGCGTGATCTCGACTTCGGTTTCCCAGCGCATGCGCGTGCGCGCATATTCGGCGCTGATCGGCCTGCCCTCGCTGTCGACAACGTCGAACATGAGGCCACCGGAGAGATTGGAGTTGTGCGGCATAGAGATGAAATCGACGCCGGTCCTCTGCTTGGTCTTCTCAAAGAACGCCCACAGGTCTTCGGGCTTCAAGCTCTCGGCAACCGAATACGGAATGAATTGCTTCGCCTGCTCGGCGGTTGCGTTGGTGATGACGCAGCGATGGAGATTCTTGCCGCCTGGCGTCGAGGTCCATTCCCATCCGATGAGCGCCGTGAATTTGCCGGGAATATTGTTCTTCTCGGCTGCGGCGATTTCATCGCTCCAAACGTCTTGGCGTATCTCCGGTGAGAAAGCCTGCTCAATGAATTCCTTGTAGTTTTTCTTAGCTGAGCCCGGTCCTTCCATCACACCCATCTGGCCGCCCAAACGCATAGCGCCCGCCACGGGTTCCTTCTTCTGGGCCTCGGCAAGTTCCTTGCCCCATTTCGTGGATAGCAATTTGGGGTCGTTCCGGCTGACCAGAACCTGCGTGCCCATCATGATGTCATGGTCGGTCACAGCCAGAAAATCGAGCGGGCGATCGATTTGGACCGTTGCATGGAGTGCCGGATGAATGACGGGGAGGCCTCTGGCAAAGCGATAGGCCTCATCTGGCGTCAAACTCGTATTGCCAGTGCCGTAAGCATCCCACGAATAGCTGGAGTGAAGGTGCAGATCGCCCCAATAGAGATGCGTTTGCCGCCCTTCCTCGCCAGCGAGTGCAATCGTAGCGGCGCTGATGATCGCCATCACTGCGGCGAGCCCGGCGGACTGGGCCAGACCCCTGCGCCGACAGGTCCCATGCTTTGCACGTTTCGATGGATAGGGACATTTCGCCATGACTTGACCTGTTCGTTTGGCCTGTAAACGCTAACACTAGGCCAGCGCCCACAGGGGCAGGCTGACCAGCTGGCGCGGACTAGTTAGCGTTGCAGCGCCCGGCCATAGCAACGAACAGAATGCTTGCGGCTAGTAACAAGGATTGGCTTGCGCGTATGGCGGTTAGAGGCGAGACTCTGCCTCAAGAGAGCCGAACCGCTCGAAAAACAAGAGGTGGTGGGGGATCCGATGCTGCGGGCAACATTCCGTCAGCTTCAGACATTCGTCGTAGTCGCCGAGGCCGGCAGCTTTGCCGCTGCGGCAGTGAGATTGAGCGTATCGCCGGCCGCGGTCAGCGACCAGATCCGTGCGCTCGAAAAGAAGATGGGCTGTTCGCTCTTCGACCGTAGGCCCGGTACCAATCCAATCCTAAACGATAAGGGCGAAGCGCTCTTCCGCAAGGCGCCGGACTTGCTTGATGCTGCGGAGGAAGTTGAAAGCCTTTCCGCAGCACCTGCGTCGCAGCGAGTGAGAGTCGGCGCGGGCGACTACATTTTGGAACACCTCTTTCTACCCAACCTTGCTCGCTTTCAGCACGAACATTCCGACACGCTTATCGAATTCGTGCGGTTGAGTTCGAGCCGAGAAGCGGTGCAGGCGATAAATGCGCAGAGGCTTGATCTCGCTTATGTCGCGCACTATGGGCGGTCGAGCGAACTATCCGGAGAGCTAATCGGTATTTCGCGCCCGCTCCTGTTCGTCAGCCCCAATCACCCGATCAAAGACAAGTGGTCGATGGGGAGCAAAACGAAACTGCCGATGATAATGCCCCCTGCAGGGTCCTTTCTGGAACGCATGACTGTTCAGATTCTTGCTGACGCGGGCATCGAGGATTTTGACGTCGCGACGCGCGCTCAACACCCCGACACAATCATCAGCCTCGCCATGGCCGGTGTCGGCGTTGGTTGCCTTATGCGAGAGCACGCCTTCAATGCCATCAAGAGCAATATGCTGGTTGGTCTTGGTGCGACGTTGCCGCCTCTTTATCGTTTCGCCTTTAGGCACCCGAGCGCGCTTGAAGTTACTTACATCCGTGAGGTCGATGAGTTCGCCCTTGCGCTCCTTCGGGATGATCTTACAAGGGCCGATCCGCCCACCGTTCAGCCTGACAAAGCATCGCTGCCGCGCGACCGTTCGCGACCTGCCAGTAAGGCGCACTTTTCTACGGGTTGAGTTACGCGTACTGGGCTCAATCACCACCCTTGAGCAACTCTGAAATTTTCTCAGCGCACATCGGGGCGCCGTAACGGAAGCCTTGTGCATATTCGCAGCCGATGGAGAGCAGGAATGCCCGCTGCTCTTCTGTATTCACGCCTTCAGCGACCAACTCGATGCCCAGCGCGTGCGCAATTCCTGCCGCTGCGCGCATGATTGCTGCATCGTCGGAGTTAAAGGGCACGCCGTCGATAAATCTGCGGTCGAGCTTCAGGCGCGTCACACGAAGAGCTCTGAGGTAATCGATCGAGGAGAAGCCCGTGCCGAAGTCGTCAATTGCGATTCTCACGCCGATCTGAAGTAGCCGATTGAATGTCTCTCTATGCCTTTGTGTTGCTTCGAAGAGGACAGATTCGGTTAACTCCAATTCTAGGCAATTGGGCTCAAGTGAATGGGTTTGAAGCGCGGCGCTTACGATACCGTCAAGGCCACCGGCGAACTGAAACTGGGCGCCAGAGACATTGACAGCGATGAGAGGCGGCAGAAGGGCGGCACCGTGCCAGATGCGCATTTGCCGGCACGCCTCATTGATTGCCCACTCTCCAATCGAGAAAATCGTGCCGTTTGATTCGGCGATCGGAATGAACTCGTGTGGGAGCAGCAAGCCGCGCTCCGGGTGACGCCAGCGAATGAGAGCTTCAAGGCCGGTAATGCACTGAGTCCTGAGCGCGACTTGCGGTTGATAAAGGAGCTCGAATTCGCCGAGATCGAGCGCGGAGTGAAGATCTCGGCTGATGATCATTTGCCGCTTGACGGCTTCATCGAGGTCTGCTGCGTGGAAGCAGAACTGATTGCGGCCGCCGTGCTTGGCGCGGTAGAGCGCGAGATCTGCTTTGGTCATCATCGCTTCGGGCGCTTCAATATCCTTGTCATAGGGCACGATCCCTATGCTCGAAGTTACCCGCACCTCGCTTGACTCGATCATAAAAGGGCGCGAGAGCGCTTTGGCGATCTTGGAAGCGAGCACCTCCATTTTCCCAAGATCGGCTGCATCCTCATGCAGAACGGCAAATTCGTCGCCGCCGAATCGCGAAACAACGTCACTCGCGCGAACACAACTCTTCAGCCGCTCCGCCACCTGAACAAGGAGTGCATCTCCGGCGGGATGACCAAGGGTGTCATTTATGTCCTTGAAATGATCGAGATCGAGGTAGAGCAGCGCAAAGGAGCGCCCATCACGGCGCGCGCGGGCGAACGCAAGCTGCATCTGCTCGACGAAGGCGGCGCGGTTTGGAAGGCCAGTCAGATGATCGGACCGTGCGACAACGCTCAGCGCTTCGCTCACTGCTTTGCGATCCGTAATGTCTGTAACGATACCTTCGATGGCAGCGAATTGGCCGTGAGCATCGTAGAGTGCAGCAGATTCGCCACTGAACCATGCGTAAGTACCATCGGCGCGCTTAAAGCGGAAATCGAGCTGCTGCCGCTCGCTGCGCCCCTCAGCGATGGACTTCATGTTGTCGAGAGCAGCGGCAAGATCCGCAGGCTCCACGAGCTCCTGCCAACGGTTGGGGGCTTGCAGGAGCTCGTCAGCTTTGTGACCATATCGGCTAATGTTTTGTGAAACAAAAGTGAGCGGAAACGGTTCTTGCGCGCCGAGCCGATAGAGCACGGTCGAGCTATTTTCGATGATTCGGTTCGCATCTGCCAGCTTCTGCTGGCGCCGCGATGCGCCAATTGCTGCACCTAAGAGTTCGGCAAGAATCTTGAACGCGTCGATCTCGCTCGAAGCCCACTCGCGTTCGTCCTTGCAAGCATCGAACGCAACTATGCCCCACCACTGATCAGCGACGAAAACGGGAACTGCAATCGTTGACCGAACACTCAACAGCTCGAGGAACTTTCGAACCGAGCCCGTGAACTGGCGCGTATTCCCAGCAATCGTCTCACCCCGTTCCCATCGCGCGACCCAAGAGTCTATGCCGAGCTCAGATATAAGTAGACCTCGGCCATCGCGAAGCCGCTCTGGAATTGCGACTCCCGAGGCGCTCCAAATGAAATGGTCGCTAATCTTACGATCGCTCGAGTTCGCAACGGGCGTCATCGCAACCAAATGAGCCCGCTCGAAATTCATTGCGGTCGCGATGCATTCGAGGACCTTACAAATCGCGCGCCTCAGATCGGTCGAGTGTAGAAGTTCCTTGGCGCTTTGAGCGATTGCTTCAAGAATGATGTCTCGGCGGTGGGCCGCGAGCACGGACGCCGGATCGCGGATTTCGTTGCGAGTCTGGCGGCGCTCGTGTCGGTCAAGTGTTGATTTGGTCGCCACGGAAATCACAGCATCAGATCGCCATGTGCGGCAAGTGAATCCGCACTACGGCATACCCCGGAATCCGATTAGCTTCGCAGCTTTGATTTTCGCAGTCGTTTAGATTTCAGCCGATAAGGGAAAACGAAGGTTTTTTCCGCCCGATCTATTCCGGCATCGATTGAGGTTAACTGCCAAGGCCGCACCTCAAGGAGTGCGTGAGTGCAGATGATGCGTATTTGGATACGTGATCAACACGTTAGAGCATCGGCCCTCACGCGACATCATGTGCCAGGGCTAAATCATGCATTGACGTGGCGCGACCTATGGAGCGAAGTTGAAACCATAAGAACGGTGCCGTCCGGGTATCAGCCGGTGAGGGAGGGAAGCACATGAATAAGCCAGTCGTGCGTTTTGGGCGCGAGCCCTACGTGCCGGTCCAGAGCTACCTCCATACGACAGTCGCGCCGCTTCGTTTTGAGGCAGAGATTTACGACTGCGAAACCTTGGGCGAGGTCCCGAGGGAGCTCAAGGGTAGCTTCTATCGATGTGGTGGCGACACACTCTATCCGACACTAAAGGGCGACAACCTCAACAACGGCGACGGCGTTATGGCGGCGTTCCACTTTGAGGACGGTTATGTCGATTTCATTCAGCGCTATGTGAAGACGGAGCGATTTCTCCTGGAACGGAAGAACCGCCGCCGCCTTTACGGTGCTTATCGTAATGCGTACACGGACGATCCTTCAACGAAAAGTACCGACCGTGACAATACCGGCAACACGACCGCTTGGGTTCATCACGGCAAACTCTTTGCTCTCCGCGAGGACAGCATCCCTTACGAGCTTGATCCGATCACACTCGTAACCAAGGGCCTAGCGCAATTCCGTAACCAACTGCACACCAAGACCATGAGCGCGCACCCCAAGATCGATCCAGTGACTGGCGAGTGGTGGAGCTATGGCCAATTCTCTGAGAAGCGCTACGAAGGTGAGATGTCGCTGCACGTCCTCGATAAGAGCGGCAAAGTTACGCGCGAGGAGGAGTTCAGGATCCCCTATCCCGGTATGACGCATGACTGGGCGGTCAGCCGCGAACATCTCATCTTCCACGTCTGGCCGCTTACCGTCGATGTCGAGCGCATGAAGAAGGGCGGCGATTTCTACGCCTTCGACAACGATCTTTCGCCGATGTTCGGCATCATGCAACGGAACGCAACGACGAAAGACATCCGCTGGTTTACGGTGCCTGAGGGCGCCATCGCGCACTTTATGAACGCATTCACTGAGGGCGACAAAGTGTATGTCGATGGATCCACGCATAGCGGACACTTCTTTACCTTCTTCAAGGAAGCGCATGGTCGTCCGGCGGCGGAGTTTAAGCCCGGCACCTTCTCGCGCATCACTTTCGATCTTGCGACTGGGGAAGTGAAAATGCGCCCGCTCTCAAATGGCCCCGGCGGTGGCATGCCTGAGATCGACGACCGGTTCGCCATGCAGCGCTATCGCTATGGGTTTTCATCCTCGCGAAACGGGCTCGTGCGCTACGACATTGAGACGGGCGGGCGCGTTGAGCACGTGACTGACGGTTCTGCGCAAGAACCGGTATTCGTGCCCCGCGCACCCGATGCGCCGGAAGGCGATGGATTTTTGCTCTCGGTCGTCACAAGGCCCGACAATCGCGCAGATCTCATTATTCTCGATGCAATGCACATTGAGGATGAGCCGCTCGCGATAGTGCGTCTGCCCTTTGGTCAACCATGGCTCTTCCACGGCTCGTGGGCTGATGCGGCTGGTGCGAGATTGCCCCGCTGACGCTCAATGTTGCGTCACGTCGGCAGGCCGACATAGTTCTCGGCGAAGGACGCTTGCGCCAATTTCGACTGTTCGAGATATGCAAGATCGGCCGTCTGCATCTTACGCCGAAAGGCTTCGTCCTCGTCGTCGAAGCGATGCATCAGATTGGTCATCCACCAGGAAAATCGCTCGGCTTTCCAAACCCGTGCAAGCGCCCGGTCTGAGTAGTGATCAAGGCCTTCGTCTTGATTTTCGTGGTAATGCGCGATCAATGCACGCGAGAGGTAATGGACATCCGACGCGGCTAGATTCAGGCCCTTCGCTCCGGTTGGCGGAACAATGTGAGCCGCATCCCCAACAAGAAACAGCCGCCCGAACCGCATCGGTTCGGCAACGAAGCTGCGCAGGGCGGCAATGCTTTTTTCGATCGAAAGGCCAGTTATGAGGCCCTGGGCGACTTCATCAGGAAGCCGCCGGCGTAGCTCGTCCCAAAAGCGCATGTCGGACCAGTCTTCAACTTTGTCCGAAAGCGGGCATTGAACGTAATACCGGCTACGCGTCGTTGAGCGCATGCTACAGAGCGCAAACCCGCGCTCGTGATTGGCATAGAGGAGTTCGCCGGAGACGGGCTCCGTCTCGGATAAGACCCCCAGCCAACCGAATGGATAGTCGCGCTCGAAGGTTTGCAACGCGGCCGCAGGAACGCTTGCCCGGCTCACACCGTGAAAGCCGTCGCAGCCCGCGATGAAATCACAATCAATGATTTCCGAGCGTCCATTCTTGCGATAGCTCACCTTTGGGCGCGTGGAGTCAAAATCCGCAGGCGTTACATTCTCGGCTTGGTAGACGACATTGAGGCCAAGGTCTCGATGCTTATCCATGAGATCGCGCGTCAGCTCGGTCTGACCGTAGACGGTGACATGCGCGCCAACGAGAGCCTTGAAATCGATCCGTAAGCGCCGCCCTTCGAAAGTCAGGGCAACACCTTCATGCACAAGCCCCTCACGATCCAGTCTGTCGCCGCACTGAGCCGCGTGGAGCATGTCGACGGTTATTCGCTCGAGAAGCCCTGCCCGAATTCGCCCCAAGACATATTCGGGTGTTTGACGTTCGAGCACGGTGCAGTCAATTCCATTGAGGTGCAGGAGCTGTGAAAGCAAGAGCCCCGATGGGCCAGCGCCGATAATGCAGACTTGAGTGCGCATTAATAAGGTCCGATGCGCTTGGCTTGGCCCGATATTTCCCAAGGGTGCCTGGGCTACCCGGAAGGCGCAATCAATTCGATGTCGCTCTGGGCGCCCAGAG
>JBAQHC010000717.1:0-1527 GCA_049288095.1 Alphaproteobacteria bacterium
CGCAAAATTGAGAAAGTTCTACGCGAATTTGTTCGGATGGAAGATAGAAAAGTGGCCTGGATCTGGAATGGAATACTGGGTGATTGAGACGGTTCCGCAAGATAAGAAAGGACACGCCTGCTCAGACCAGGCGTCAACGGTGGCATTGGAAAGAGACAGAGAGACGAAAGCCGCTTAATTGCATCTCGGTAGAATCCGTCGACGAATACAGTAAGAGAATAGAGAAGCTCGGAGACAAGACTGCCGTTCCTAAGCAAGAGATTCCTTGAATAGGCTGGTTCGCTATGGCAGTTGATCCAGAAGGCAACCCATTCGCTATGATGCAATCCATGGAAACGTAGTACCTCTGCTCTGACAAAACTCGATTCTTTTTTCAATTCTTGTTCTCTTTTTTGCTCTCAGTAGGCGCGCTCTGAGCACATCGTCGTTGAAAAGTATGGCTTAATGTTTTTCCGAAAGAGAAAAACAGTGTCCGAAAACAATAACACATGTCCAGTAATAAGTCATAAATCGTACAATAAGTAAGTTGGCAACATCTATCGCAATCTCCATTCTTTCCAGACGCATGACGCCGCCGGGCTATGTGTTGCCAAGGTTAATTGTCAAGGTTTGATTACATATTATTAACGCAAATCAGGGTTAATCGTTCTATTATTTCGACTTTTCGTATCGTCTCATTGCAACATCGCCTCGTGCAGTCAGAGAGTAGTAAGCTCGTTTTCCTACCCCCCCTCTAGTAACCCAATTCTTGTTCATCATTTCTTTTAGCGTCCAGACTGTAGAAGATGAACGTTTGTCTGGTCGGTCAACCAGATCACTTGGTGTGAGTCTTCCCTTGCTGAGCTCTTTCATAAGATCATGTTCCAGCTGGATTGGGGTCTCAGTTTCTGCTTCTTGTTTAGCCAGTCCTCATTCTCGGAATTGCTTACTCTTCCAGCAACCAAAAAGACCTCTACGTTATCAGAACTGCCTCTCTGACACTCTTGAAGTGCATGTCTCCAGTCAAAACCTTCGCCTTAAGCCTTTTTGCCGTAGCCAACACGTATGCATCGGCCAACCCGAAATCTTTTTCAGTTTTTCGCATTTCTGCGTGCAGAACACCAGCTTCCTTCGAGATTTCCTCATCAACACGGACAACTTGCGAATCACTCAACAGAATGTCGTAAGCAGCTTCCACATCCTGTCCATCTCTAGCCGCCTTGCTTATGACCTCGGCAACAGTCACCGCACAAGTATACGCTTCATTATTCTCCTCTCCAAAAACAGTGGCAACCTTTGACCCACACTTGCTCCCAATGAGGTACTCTACCCAAGCGTACGCATCCACGACAAACCTCTTAGGCATGCGCTTTCAACTCGTCTTCAGCAGCAAAGCGACTCATACCTCTAAGAACGCCAAAACCATCCTTTCTAACCTTCTTGACAGCTATCTCAAGGATTTCTCCCTCTCTGATTCTCTTGCTTTCCACAAGCTCCTTAGGCAAAGTAACCACTAAAGAACCGCCGACCCTGCGCGTTTTAACCACA
>JBAQHC010000718.1:0-1826 GCA_049288095.1 Alphaproteobacteria bacterium
CCTACATCCCCGCCGTCGCGATCCCGCCCTATCTCTCGAAGCATTATTGGTGGGCGTATATCGATCCGCGCGCGATCCGTTTCTTCGACCGCCAATGGATAATCAACCTGATCCTCTGGGGGAACTACGCGAGCCCTGTTACACGAACAGCCCGTGAGTCACCGCACGCGCAGTAATTGTTCAGCCCTATCTCGAGCCTTATCTCGGAGGTGACAGCTTCGAGGCAGTTCGGATCGGCGGCTTTGACAAGCGCTGTGGGGTCTGATTCACGGATTGGATGAATCGCAAGGCCCTTGAGTCGCTGGACAAGGAAGCCCTGATCGACCTGGTTCTGACGCTTGCGGCGCGGGTGGCGGAGCTTGAGGCGAAGCTCGGTCTGCCGCCGAAGACGCCGGACAATTCGAGCACGCCGCCGTCGCAGGGGAAGAAGCCGTCGGCCGATCCGATTGCGAGCGGGAGTAAAGGCCCACGCGCATCGCATCCTGGGGCGCATCGTCCGCTGCATCCTGATCCGACGCGCCGGCGCGATATTCTGGTCGATCAATGTCGACATTGCGGGACCGACGTGTCGCGCGTCGCGCAGACGCCGTTCCACGCCTACGACCACGTCGAGATTCCGGAGATCAAGCCGGACGTCACGCGGGTGACGCTGCATCGCGGGCTGTGCCCGTGCTGCGGCGAGGCTTTCCGGGCGGACGCGCCGGCCGACATGCCGCCGGGCTCGCCGTTCGGGCCGAACCTGCGGGCTTTCGTGATCTATCTGCGCTTCATGCACGCCATCTCGTTCGAGCGGCTGGCGCGGCTGATGTCTGATCTGTTCGGGCTTACGATCAGCGAAGGCGCGCTGGTCAACATGCTCGCCGACAGCCGGCCGGCGTTCGCCCGGCAGAAAAACCTGATCCGCGCCCGCCTGCTCGCAGGCTCCGTGCTGCAGTCGGACGAGACCAGCGTCAGGGTCGGCAAAAAGAACTGGTGGAACTGGGTGTTTCATCACGGCGAAGACTGCTGCTTCGTCATTCGCAACAGCCGCGGCAAGGACGTGGTCGCGGACTTCCTCGGCGACGTCCGTCCCGCCGTGTGGGTCTCCGACCGCTACGGCGCACAGATGGGCTGGGCTAAAACCGACCATCAGGTCTGCCTCGCCCATCTCATCCGCGACGCCCAGTACGCCATCGACGCAGGCGACATCGCGTTCGCGCCCGGCCTGCAAGACCTGCTGCAGCGGGCCTGCAAGATCGGCCGCCGCCGGGCGCGGCTCGCCGACGCCACCCTGCAGGCCTACCGCTCAAGGCTCAACGCCAAACTCGATGCGCTGCTCCACATCATCCCGACCCACGCGGCCGGCGAAAAGCTGAAAGCGGCGATCGAAGCCTGCCGGCATTCGTTGTTCGTCTTCCTCGCCAACCGCGCCGTCCCGCCGACCAACAACGGCTCCGAGCAGGCGCTGCGGCCCTGCGTCGTGTTCCGAAAAGTCACCAACTGCTTCCGGTCCGAATGGGCCGCGCATCTCTACGCCGACATCCGATCCGTCATCGAAACCGCGCGCCGCCGCGCCATCGGCGTCCTCGACGCCATTCGCGCAACCCTGAACGGATCGCCGCTCGATGGCGCCGCGTCGCTATTGACGGCTACCAAAAAGGGCTGAGTGTTTACCATCCAAAAGCAAATGCAGGCGATGACCGAGCAGACCAAGCAGCTGGGCGAGACCACGACCAAGGCGACGATGGACAGCATCAAGCCTTCAACAAGAGGTGGTCTATCGTCCTGATTGCCAAGGATAGTCCGTCGAATTACAAGACGACTCGGCTTGATTCCTGAGCCGTCCC
>JBAQHC010000719.1:0-1918 GCA_049288095.1 Alphaproteobacteria bacterium
CCGCAAGGCGGCCGAGGGGGGCCATTTTTCGGGCACAAGGCCCCCTCCGCCTCCACCGGCTCTCGCCGGTGTCGGCACCTCCCCCGTAAACAGGGGAGGAAAGAGCACGATCTACGAGCGTGCGAAGCTTGCGCCGGACGCGGAAATCCTCGGGCCTGCGATCATCGTCGAAGCCAATGCGACGACGGTGATCGAGCCGGAGTGGCGTGCGCGCATCGATGTACTCGGCAATCTCATTCTCGAACGCACAGGCGAACGAGCGCAGCGCTTCGCGGCCGGCACCAAGGCCGACCCGGTGATGCTCGAGGTTTTCAACAATCTTTTCATGGCGATCGCCGAGCAAATGGGCGTGGCGCTGCAGAACACCGCGAGTTCGGTCAACATCAAAGAGCGGCTCGATTTCTCCTGCGCGCTGTTCACCCAAGACGGCGCGCTGATCGCGAATGCGCCGCACATTCCGGTTCATCTCGGCTCGATGGGCGAAAGCATCAAGACCATTATCGCAGCACGCGGAGCAGCACGAGACGGGCGCGGGATCAAGCCCGGCGATGCCTACATCCTCAATGCGCCTTATGCCGGTGGTACGCATTTGCCCGACATCACCGCGATCATGCCGGTGTTTGTCGGAGGTGATCTCACATTCTTCACTGCCGCGCGCGGCCATCACGCCGATATCGGCGGCATAACGCCCGGCTCTATGCCGCCAAATAGCACCAGCATTCTCGAAGAAGGCGTGCTGTTCGACAATTTTCTCCTTGTGGATCAACACGAATTTCGCCAAGACGCATTGCTCGCGGCTCTGCGCGCCGGCAGATATCCCGCACGACAGCCGGAGCAGAATGTCGCCGATCTTAAAGCGCAGGTGGCGGCGTGCACGCGCGGGGCCCATGAGCTTTTGAAGCTCTGTAATCAATTCGGCCGCGATGTCGTGCTTGCCTATATGGAGCACGTACAAGCGAATGCCGCCGAGTGCGTGCGCCGCGCGATCGACAAGCTGCAGGACGGCGCCCAACGCATCGAGATGGACAACGGCGCCGTCATCAATGTCGCCGTGGCCATCGACAAAGCTGCGCGGCGCGCGCGTGTGGACTTCACGGGCACAAGCGCGCAGGCAACCAACAATTTCAATGCGCCTTCTTCGATTGCGCGCGCGGCGGTGCTTTATGTGTTCAGAACGCTCGTCGATGACGACATTCCGATGAACGAGGGCTGCCTTGCGCCCATCGACATCGTGCTGCCGCCGCATTCGCTCTTGTCGCCCGATTTTCCCGCTGCGGTCGTCGCCGGCAACGTCGAAACCAGCCAAGCGATCACCGACGCGCTCTTCGGCGCGCTCGGCACTATGGCGGCGGCACAAGGCACCATGAACAATTTCACCTTCGGCGATGACGAGCACCAGTACTACGAAACCATTTGCGGCGGCGCCGGCGCGGGACCGGATTTCGATGGCGCAAGCGCGGTGCAAACGCACATGACCAACAGCCGCTTGACCGACCCTGAAGTCATCGAGTGGCGGTTTCCCGTGCTCATCGAAGAATTCTCAATCCACCGTGGCTCGGGCGGCGCCGGCGCGCATCGTGGCGGCGATGGCGTTACGCGGCGTGTAAAATTCCTCAAACCCATGACTGCGGGCATCCTCTCCAACCGGCGGCGCATCGCGCCCTTCGGCCTCAATGGCGGGGGCGCGGGTGCGCGAGGGGCTAACTTCATCGTGCACGCGGACGGCGAAACCCAAGAGCTTGGCGCCACCGCCGAAGTGGCGATGAACGCAGGCGACACTTTCGTCATCGAAACCCCCGGCGGCGGTGGCTTTGGTCGAAAATAAGCCGCGCACGAGATTTGCCCCGGCACCTCTAACGCACTAGTCTTCAGCCCATGAAAATCGCCGTCATCATCGCCTGCCTTGCCGTTCTTGCGG
>JBAQHC010000720.1:0-20349 GCA_049288095.1 Alphaproteobacteria bacterium
TCGCTTTCCACGGCATCCGCACCTCCCGCCTGCCAAAGCTGGCGAAAAGTGTTACCCATGTGTCCGGTACCTTCTGTCACCTATCTCTCAGGCCGCTCAGCCCAGCACGGTCCGATGTAGTTCAAGAATTCCAATTTCTCCCAATTAATCAGAGGATTGTGGTCCTAGATCGTCCGGCCACGATCTTTGACAGCAGGGCCCGGCCGGGGGCAATCTAGGGCAAGTCTGTGTTCTCGGTTGCGAGTTGGGCCATCACAGCCGAGCGACCGTTCATGGCTTTAGAACGTTGGCATCCACAATTCTGAACGAGAGCAGACAGAAGTCTCGCTCGTTCAGCCAATTCGCCTTATGAGCGTGCGACTGGGCTAGAACCGTTGCCAGAGGCTTTTGTTCGCCAAGGTAATCGGCCCATCACTGCGTGAGCTTGCGGCGTTCGTCCAAGTAGTCGGCACGATTGTAAGCGGCTCTCACTTCATTCGGCTGTTTGAGCGCAAGGGATCGCTCGATCACATCAGATCGAAATCGGTGCACGAATTGGCTGTTGGGCTCGAAAGGGCAAATCGAGCTAACGGACATTTGATTTCGCGGCCTGCTGCAGGAATACATAGTAGAGAACCGGAATAACAATCAGCGTCAGCGCGGTTGAAACGAGGATGCCAAAGATGAGCGAGACAGCGAGCCCCTGAAAGATCGGATCATCGAGAATGAAGAAGCCACCAACCATCGCCGCGACTCCGGTGAGCGCGATTGGGCGAGCACGGACGGCCGCGGCTTCGATGACGGCATCGCTTAATGGCCGGCCTTGTGCGCGCGCGTGATTGACGAAATCGATGAGCAGAATCGAGTTGCGCACGATGATGCCGGCAAGCGCGATCATGCCGATCATCGATGTCGCTGTGAACTGCGCGCCGAGCAACGCATGGCCAGGCATCACGCCAATAACCGTGAGCGGTATCGGCGCCATGATGATGAGCGGGACGACATAGCTGCGGAACTGTGCAACGACCAGAAGATAAATGAGCACAAGACCGACCGAGTAAGCGAGACCCATATCGCGAAACGTCTCGTACGTAATCTGCCACTCGCCATCCCATTTGACTGCGAAGCGCGCCGTATCTGCAGGCTGGGCGAAGAAATGCTGATCGAGCCGATATCCGTCGAATGTTTGCTTTGCGAGCTTGCCGACCATAGCGAACATGCCGTAGAGCGGGCTGTCGGTCGCGCCGGCATCGTCGCCCGTGACGTAAGCAACGGGTAGGAGGTCCTTGTGGTAGATCACCTTCTCCCAGCTAGCCTCGCGCGTTTGCACAACCTCCGAGATCGGCACGAGCGCGCCGCCCGCTGCTCTGACGCGCAGGGCAAGCAGCTGATCGAGAGAGGCTTGATCGCCCGCCGGCAAGCGCAGGCGGATCGGCACTGCGTATTTCTCGCGCCCATCCATGATGTACGTCGCGTCTTCGCCGGATAAGGCAGCGCGCAAGGCTTGGGTGATCTCGGCTTGGCTGATGCCGAGGCGCGCGGCGCGCGCTCGGTCGATCACGATCACATTGCGCGGCGAATCGACTTCGACGCTGGTGTCGGTGTCGACAATGTCCTTGTCGGCTCCGAAAATGCCTGCGACCTTGGTAGCGACGGCACGCGTCCGGCTGTAATTGGGCCCGTAGATCTCAGCGACGATTGACGCCATCACTGGCGGCCCCGGCGGGACTTCAACCAGCTTGAGCGATGCACCATATCGGGCGGCCACTTTGGCAAGTGCCGGGCGAGCTCCAAGCGCGATAGCGTGGCTCTGGCGGTTCCGCTTTGACTTATCGGTCAACGTGACTTGCAGGTCACCGACATTCGCGCCCCGGCGCAAATAGTATTGGCGCACTAGCCCGTTGAAGGTGATCGGCGAAGCCGTGCCGGCATAAGCCTGATAGCTCTCAACTTCTTTCACGCCATCGAGCACTTGAGCAAGATCGCCCAGCGCTTGGTTCGTGCGTTCAAGCGTTGATCCCTCCGGCATATCCAGCACGATCTGGAATTCGGATTTGTTGTCAAAGGGCAGCATCTTTAGGATCACTGCCTTGACCCCAATGAGTCCAACCGCGATGACAATCAGAGCGACGATTCCGATGAGAAGACGGCGCCGATTCCTTGGCGCACGCGATCCCTCAAGGAATGGTGTCATCCGCTTGCGGAAGAACTTGTCCGCCCATCCTGATTGAGCTGCATCATTGTGCGTGTCGCCGGCCGCATGACGCTTGAGCAGCTTAAGCGAAAGCCACGGCGTCACGATCAATGCGACAGCAAGCGAAAGCAGCATGCCGGCTGATGCGTTAATTGGGATTGGGCGCATATAGGGGCCCATAAGGCCGCTCACGAATGCCATCGGCAAAAGCGCAGCAATTACAGTGAAGGTCGCAAGGATTGTCGGCCCGCCAACTTCCGATACGGCAGCTGGAATTGCCTGCATAAGGCTCTTGTGGCCCAGCGCCTGGTGGCGGTGAATGTTCTCCACGACGACGATCGCGTCATCGACCAGAATGCCGATCGAGAAAATGAGCGCGAAGAGTGAAACGCGATTGATGGTGAAGCCCATCGCCCATGAGGCGAACAGCGTGAGCATCAGCGTGATGACGACCGCGCTCCCCACAATGATCGCTTCACGCCAGCCGAGCGTTGCGAGAACGAGTAGAACGACCGACAAGGTCGCGAAAATCAGCTTGTGGATGAGCTTATCGGCCTTGTCGTTCGCGGTCTTGCCGTAGTCGCGCGTGACCATCACGTGGACGCCGTCGGGAATCGTCACGCCTTGCAATGCCGCAACGCGCTTTTCGACTGCCGCCGTGATCGTCGATGCATTTGCGCCCGTCTTCTTTGCGATCGCGATCGTCACCGCGGGCGCGCGCCCGAGCTTCGGCCCAGCTTTGCCGGGCGGCTCGCCGAACCAGACATAGCGTGAAGGAATATCGGCGCCGCGTGTGACCTTCGCAACGTCTGAGAGGAAGACCGGCTGGCCGTTGTTAAGCCCAATCACCAAGTTTGCCACGTCGTCTGCATCGGCAAGGAATGTTCCCGTCGTCAACGGCATATCCCTGTTGCCTCGGACGCGGTCGCCTGTCTGCGTGACGACGTTTGCGGCTTTGAGCGCCTGCGCGAGATCACTGATCGTCAAGCCGTAAGCGGAAAGCTTTGAACCGTCGAGCTCAACGAGAACTGCGCGATCCGGAGCCCCGATCGTGTAGACATCGCGCGTGCCGGGTATGCGCTTGAGCTCGACCTCCAGCATATGCGCAACTTCAGCAAGCTCTGTTGCGCCTCGCGCCTGGTCGTCCGTCCATAAGGTGAGCGCCATAACGGGCACATCGTCGATACCCATTGGGCGAATTAGTGGCTGGCCGACGCCGAGCCCGGGCGGCACAAAATCGGCGTTCTGGAAGACCTGATTGTAGAGCCGCACGACAGCAGTCTGCCGCGGGACGCCGACTTGGAATTCGACGGTGATGATGGCAAGGCCCGGCCGGCTCACTGAATAGACATGCTTGACGCCGACAATCTCGGAAAGCTTTTGCTCAAGTGGAAAGGCGACAAGATTCTCAACATCGTGTACATCGGCGCCGGGAAACGGCACGAAGACGTTCGCCATCGTGACATCGATTTGTGGTTCTTCCTCGCGCGGGGTGATTGCGGCGGCGAACAGGCCCAAAAGAAGTGCCACGAGCGCAATGACGGGCGTCAGCGGCGAGCTGAGAAACGCTTTTGCGACACGCCCGGCAAAGCCGAGATGCTCCGTCTCCTGAGCCTCCGTCATGAACGGGGGCCTTTAGCGGAAATCGCACGATGGTCCGCCACATAGAGCGCAGCGGCGATCGGGTCCGCGGCAATCGTTTCGCCAGGCGAAAGGCCAGCCAGAACTTCAACCTTATCGCCGAAGCGATGCCCGAGGCGAAGTTGGCGCAAAGAGACATCGGAACCGTTTACGACGTAAACGCCGCTCACTTCGCTGCGTTCGACAAGCGCGGATGCTGGAACAAGCATTCGGCTTGCTTCGCCGACCTCAAAGGCGCACTTGACCGTCGTGCCTGGGAAGAGTCCGGTATCTACTTCGGGCAATTCGAGGCGGACCGTGAAGCTGTGCGTTTGCGGATCGGCGATGGGAAAGACAATTACCTTCGCGGCGGCGACGCGCTTTCCGGTCTCGGCGTCAAGGATGACATCCGCTTTCAGATATTTGCGGACCGCGGGTGCGGCGCTTTGCGGGATCTGCACGGAGACCCGCAGCGCCTTGAGCGAAATTCCTGAGATGAGAGGCTGCCCCGGCCTCACTTCCTCGCCAACCTGCGCAAGCCGCTTTGTGACGTAGCCGGAATAGGGTGCCTTCACGACTGTGTAGTCGAGCTGCTGCTGAGCCGTGCGCAATGCGGCTTGGGCTGTGTCGCGGCGCGCGCGCGCCGTGTCGTAGGCCGCCTTTGAGGCCGTTTGGCGCGAGTAGAGTTGGGCAATGCGCCCGAAATTGGCATTCGCATCGTCGAAATTCGCTTGTGCCTGCCGGACATCAGCTTGCTGCTCGACATCCGTCAGGCGAATGATGACCGCGCCCTCCGGAACATAGTCGTTGACGTCGAACGGCATTTCGAGAATGCGGCCCGATGTCTGCGCTGACATCGTTGCCTCGTTGACGGCTTCGACGACTCCATCCCAAACCTGTTCGCTGCGTGCGGTTTCGGGCTGGATGACGAGCGATGCAAAAGGCAGCTTGCCGGGCTCCGGCCGCTCCTGCGAACGGGCCCATTTCGACAAGTAGAGCAGAAGCGCGGTTGCGATGATGATGAACAGCGCAAGCGCCGTCACCAGCACACGCGTTCTTGTGGCTCCATTATTCGGCGAGGCTGTCATTGAAAAGCGGGACCTGGCTTCACGCCGATTTTGCGAAGAATGAAGGCAAGGGGACAAAAGCCGGTGAAGGAGGCTTGCAGCAAATTCGCTCCGATGAAAACGGCAAGGAGCGCCCACCACGGCGAGACGAAATAGGCGAGCGCAACGCTTATAAGCACCAGCGTGCCGGCAAATGCGAGGACGAAACGATCAATATTCATGTCTCTTCTCCTTCACGCCTTGAACTTGTGGGCCCCCAGCAGGCTCAGCACGGCCCTTTCGTAGTAGGGCTCTGTCATTCCGGTTTTCACTTTGGTGAGGAAGTATTTCTCGAACGCGCCTTTTGCGAAGTGAACCCATTTGCCTTTCGCGGCCCAGTTCACGTTGCGCGGCGGAATTTGGGGCAAAGCCACGAAAGCGACGCCGCTGTCGCCGAAATCGGCAAGACAGATGGCGTTCCATGTCGCGCGGTGAGAGGGTTCCTTTCCCTCGATCGTGTCCTTGATGTTCTCAACCGTGGCGGCCGCCATCGTCTCGATCATGTAGCCGGTTTTGGGTGCACCAACCGCGAGCGGGGTCTTTCCGACCGGCGGGATCGCGACACACACGCCGACCGCGTAAATATTCTTGAACCTCGGATTGCGCTGAAATTCATCGATTAAGATGAAGCCGCGCGGATTGACGAGCCCTTCAAGGCCTTGCACCGCCGGAATGCCGCGAAACGCCGGCAAGATCATTCCGTAGTTGAAAGGCACATCGTGGCGCTTCTTCTCGGCGCCATCTTCATTCACTTCGATGACGTGCGCCTTGCCGGCTTCTATCGAGTCGAGCTTCGCATTCGTGATCCACGCGATGTGACGATTGCGCAGCTCGGATTCGAGGAGGCTCTTGGTGTCGCCCACGCCGTCAAGCCCGAGATGACCGATATAAGGTTCCGGCGTGACGAAGGTCATCGGCACGCGGTCGCGTATTCTGCGCCGGCGAAGCTCCGTATCCAGAATAAAGGCGAACTCGTAAGCCGGTCCAAAGCAAGAGGCGCCTTGGGCCGCGCCGACAATGATGGGGCCGGGGTTCAGGGCAAAGGCCTCGAATGCTTTTCCAGCTTCGGTTGCGTGTGATGTCTTGCAGATGGATTGGGTGAAGCCGCCTTGCGGCCCCAGACCCTTCACTTCATCGAAAGCCAAGGCAGGGCCGGTGGCGATTACGAGATAATCGTAATCAACGCTTCGGCCATCGCTGAGCTCGACGCGATTCTCAGAGGCGTGCACGCGCGCGGCGCCCACCGGAATGAACTCAATGCCCTTGGCAGCGAGGTGCGGCGTAAGGTTCACTTGAATTTGCTCCGGCTTCCGCCAGCCGACGGCAACCCAGGGATTGGACGGCGTGAAGTCGAACTTATCGCTATCGGAAATCAGGGTGATGCGGTGATCCTTGGAAAGGTGGGCATGGAAGTCATAGGCGAGCGTCACCCCGCCAATGCCGCCTCCAAGAACGACGATGTGAGCCATGGCTAAGCTCCTTCAAAGAGCGTTGAGCGGAATCTTCAAGTAAGAGACGCCGTTATTCTCGGCAGGCGGAAACTCGCCCGCCCGCATGTTCACTTGAACTGATGGAAGAATGAGAACGGGCATGCCGAGCGTCTCATCGCGTGCCGTGCGCATGGCAACAAAGTCGTCCTCGGTCGTCCCATCCTTGATGTGAATGTTTTTTGCGCGCTCGTCGGCGATGGTTGTTTCCCAGGCAAATTCGTTGCGGCCCGGCGCTCCGTAGTCGTGGCACATGAAGAGGCGCGTCTCGGGCGGCAAAGCGAAAATCCTTCCGATTGAGCGATAAAGAGCTCGAGCGTCGCCGCCGGGAAAATCGGTTCGAGCGGTTCCATAATCCGGCATGAATAAGGTGTCGCCGACAAACGCCGCATCGCCAATGACATAGGTCAAGCAAGCAGGGGTGTGTCCTGGCGTATAAATCGCACGTGCAGCGATCCTTCCGATCGTAAAGCCTTCTCCATCGGAAAACAGGTGATCGAATTGCGAGCCATCGTTACGAAATTGCGGTTCCGCATTGAAAATCTTCTTGAAGATGGCTTGGACGCCCTTGACGTGCTCGCCAATCGCTATCTGACCGCCGAGCTTCGCCTTGAGGTAGGGGGAGGCCGTCAGGTGATCGGCGTGGACGTGGGTTTCCAATATCCACCGAACCTTGAGCCCGTGCTTGGTGACGAAATCGACGATCTTGTCGGCGGAGGCCGTCTGGGTTCTCCCCGAGCTGGGGTCGTAGTCGAGAACGGGGTCCACAATGGCGCATTCACGCGCCGCTTGGTCCCAAACGACATAGCTGATCGTATGGGTCGCGGGGTCGAAAAACGCTTCGACATCGGGTTTTTGCATGGGCCTTGCTCCGAGAGTCCGCCGGCTGCCATTGACAATATATGCAGAGATGCGCATATTAGCAAGTATGAATATATCGGCGCTTCATCAATCGGCGGGACAGGCTGCCACCTTGATGCGCTCGCTTGCGAGCGAGAAGCGCCTGATGCTGCTTTGTCAGCTCGTCGGCGGCGAGAAGAGCGTAGGGGAGCTTTGCGAGGCGCTCGACATCGCGCAGGCCAACGCATCTCAGCAGCTCGCCCTGCTGCGCCGCGAGGGTCTCGTTAAGACACGCCGTGACGGCCAGACGATCTATTATTCGCTTGCCGGCGATGAGGGCCGTCGCATCATCGAAGTGCTTTACGAGCTTTATTGTTGCCGGACAACCAAAGAGCGGCCTTCCCGCCGCGCGAAATCCTCAAAGCGATAAGGAGACTACTCGTGTCTAAGGCACCTCATCACGCTTCGAAGCAGACTTTGCATGATCTGGGCGCCCTTCAAGTGAAGGCGCTCATGGACGCTCACCAGGCTGTGGTCATCGATGTTCGCGAGCCGGCCGAATTCGAGGCCGAGCGTATCCCCGGTGCTCTCCTATTTCCGCTGTCGGAATTCGATCCGGCGGCGCTTCCTTCTGATCCGACCAAACGCCTCATACTTCAATGCGGCTTGGGAAAGCGTTCGGCCATGGCAGCTCAGCGCTTGTTCGCAGCAGGCGCGGATGAAGCGTCTCATCTCGCGGGCGGCATCAAAGCTTGGAAGGAGTCTGGGCTGCCCACGATTGCGTTCGATCCGGCAACCGGCAAGGTGCGCACAACGGGCGGCGCATAGACCGCGCGATAGCGAGATGACCGCCGCGCAAATCATTCTCTCCCTGATCTCGGGGAGCGTTGTTGGGCTTTCCCTCGGCCTTGTGGGCGGTGGCGGTTCCATTCTCGCCGTGCCGCTCATGGTCTATGTGATCGGCATTTCCTCGCCGCATGTTGCGATCGGAACCAGCGCTGTTGCGGTCGCTGTGAGTGCGCTCATCAATCTTTTCGGTCATGCCCGCGCGCAAACTGTCAAATGGCCCTGCGCGGTTGCGTTTGCGCTTGCGGGCATCATCGGCGCAGCGATTGGTGCTCACATCGGCAAAGCTTTCGATGGCAAGAAGCTGCTCGCGGCATTCGGCGTTCTGATGATCGTTATTGCCGCCCTTATGCTGCGGCCTCGCAAGGGTGGCGATAACCCAGCCGTCCAGCTGAATAAGACGTCCTCGCCGCGTCTCTTGCCGCCCCTTGCGGCAACTGGTTTCGGCGTCGGTGCTCTATCAGGGTTCTTTGGGATCGGCGGCGGGTTCCTCATCGTTCCCGGGTTGGTGACGGCGACTTCGATGCCGCTTCTCAACGCCATCGGATCCTCGCTCGTGTCCGTGGCAACCTTCGGCGCAACGACCGCTGTAAGCTATGCGTTATCGGGCCTTGTCGATTGGACGGTCGCCGCCCTTTTCGTTGCTGGCGGCATCCTCGGAAGCTGGGCCGGTGTGACAGCGGCAAAGCGGCTTTCCGCGCAAAAACGCTTGCTCACAATCATCTTTAGCTCAATTGTCGCGCTTGTCGGATTTTATGTGACGCTGAGAGGGCTTGCGCCTTACATTCTGTAGCTAAGAAATCTCGCAGCCAAGGAGAATGCCAATGGAGTGGCTTAATCCTCTCGTGCTCGCGCGTTTGCAGTTCGCCTTCACCGTCAGCTTTCACATCATCTTTCCGGCCTTCACGATTGGCCTTGCAAGTTATCTTGCCGTGCTTGAAGCGCTCTGGCTTATCGCCAAGCGCGAGGTGTTCCTCACACTGTTCCGCTTTTGGCTACGCATCTTTGCAATCGCTTTCGCCATGGGCGTCGTGTCCGGCATCGTCATGAGCTACGAGTTCGGCACCAATTGGGGCCGGTTTGCCGAAAAGACGGCGCCGGTCTTAGGCCCGCTCCTTGCCTACGAGGTTTTAACAGCATTCTTCCTGGAAGCGGGATTCCTGGGCGTGATGCTTTTCGGCCTCGATCGCGTCGGCAAAGGTCTGCACTTCACCGCAACGATTCTCGTCGCGCTCGGCACGCTCATCTCGGCCTTCTGGATTCTTGCCGCTAATAGCTGGATGCAAACGCCAGTGGCCTACGTCGTCGAAAACGGACGTTATGTGCCGCAAAGTTGGCTCGGAGTGATCTTCAATCCGTCATTTCCATATCGTTTCGCGCATATGGTGATCGCGGCCTATCTTTCGACCTCATTGGTTGTGGGCGCCGCCAGCGCTTGGCACTTGTTGAAGAATGCCGCAAGCGCTCCGGCACGCGTGATGTTCACAATGGCCGTTGCGATGGCAGCAATTGTCGCGCCCATCCAGCTCTTTGTCGGCGATGCGCATGGTCTCAACACACAGGTTCATCAGCCAGCGAAGATCGCCGCAATGGAGGGCCATTTCGAAACGCGCGCCGGTGCCCCGCTCATTCTGTTCGGCTTGCCTGACATGCGCGCGGGAACAACGCGTGACGCGATCGAGATTCCAAAGCTCGGCAGCCTGATTCTAAGACATGATTTCAATGGGACGGTGACGGGGCTCGACGCGTTTCCACGCGCCGATTGGCCCAACGTGCCGATCGTGTTCTTTGCATTTCGCATCATGGTCGGCATTGGCGTTCTCATGATCCTTTATGGGCTCACGGGCGCGGTGCTTGGATGGCGCCACAAACTCTCATCCACCCGGCCATATTTACGCTGGGCGCTCGCAATGGGTCCCTTGGGCTTCATCGCTCTCATTGCCGGCTGGTGCGTGACCGAAGTCGGCCGGCAGCCCTACATCGTCTATGGACTCATGCGAACCGCCGATGCGAGTTCACCGATCGGCGCCCCCGGGATCGCGGGATCGCTTGCGGCGTTCGTGATCGTTTATCTCACGATTTTCGCCGCGGGCGTCTTCTATATGCTGCGGCTCATGGGTTCGCCGCCTGAGACGTCAACACCCGAGCACGGTCCCATTCGCACCGGCGGTATCACACCTGAGCCCGTGCTGAAGGACATTCACGAGGGAGCGGCCCATGGCGATTGATCTGCCGACCATCTGGGCCCTGCTGATTTGCGTCGCGCTGCTCGCTTATGTCGTGCTCGATGGCTTCGACCTTGGCGTAGGCATCCTGTTCCTGCTCGGGCGTGACAAGGAAGAGCGCGACCTCATGATGAACACGGTCGCGCCGGTGTGGGATGGCAACGAAACTTGGCTCGTGCTCGGCGGGGGCGGGCTATTTGCTGCATTCCCTCTGGCCTATTCGATCTTGTTCACCGCGTTTTATGCGCCGCTGATTGCGATGCTACTTGCACTTGTTCTGCGCGGTGTTGCGTTCGAGTTCCGGTTTCGCACCGAGCGTGGCCGCCGCTATTGGGATTACGCATTTACCGGCGGCTCGGCGCTCGCGGCTATGTGTCAGGGCATCATGGTTGGCGCCTTCGTTTCGGGTGTTGACGTAAAAGGTGGCGCTTATGTCGGAGGCTGGTTCGACTGGCTTTCGCCATTCAGCCTGCTTTGCGGCGTTGCACTTGTGTTTGGCTATGCACTACTTGGGGCGTGTTGGCTCGTGATCAAGACCGATGGCGCGTTTCAGTCGCGCATGCGCGCTCTGCAACTTCCGCTCGGCGCGGCGACGATCCTGCTTATTGCCTTGGTGAGCTTCGGAACCGTGATCGAGAATGAGGTGGTGCGCGCACGTTGGTTCGGCCTCGGATCTTTCGTTTTCCTTTGGATCATTCCCGCGCTGACGGCGTTGCTTTCTGCCGGCTTCTTGCTTGCGGTGCAGGCAAAGAAGGAGGTGACGCCGTTTCTCCTCGCGCTTTCACTTTTCACAGCGTCCTTTGCGGGGTTGGCAGCAAGCCTTTACCCTTATCTCATTCCGCCGAGCATCACTTATCGAGCGGCGGCCAATGCCGATAAGAGCCTTATGTTCATGCTCGCCGGAGCGCTGATCCTCTTGCCGATCATCCTCGCCTATACCGGCTACGCGTATTGGCTCTTTCGCCACAAGGTCCGCCCGGGCGCGGGCTATCACTGATGACCCCCTCACGCTCGATCTGGCGCAAACTCGCCTGGTTTGTGCTGCTTTGGGCGGGCGGTGTCCTTACGGTCGGTGCTGTTGCATATGGCCTTAAGCTTGCAGTCGGGCATTAGACCTGGTCGCTGCCTTGTATCGCACGAGGCGTTTAATCAGTGCGACCTTCACAATGTCGTTAAGCGCAAGCGGGAACAGCGCGGCAAAGGCAATGATGGTAGCCGTCTCTGATAACGGAAGCGGACTCAGTTCAGCCAGACCCGTAAAGCCGATGAGCAAGCCGACTATTGCATCGGCGATGAGCGCGGTTGCAAACACCATGCTCGGCCGTGAGAACCAAAAGGCTCGTCGCTCGCGCACTGATATGACCGACGCGATCGCGAAGAAAAGTAACATTTGGAAACTGAAGGTCTTGAGAGCGCCGTCATTGTGACCGAGATCGAACCAATGCCAGGCGAGCGCGAGTAGACCGAGGGCCTCGATCAACATCAAGACGCCGAGCACGACCGCAATCCGAATGAGCGGTGCGATATGCCAACTCTCGGGCTGCTGCGACGGCCTCACGTGATCCGTCGACAAAGCGATTTTCACGAAGTCGGTCATGAAAACGACCAACACCATCCCGAGGGCAGAAATGACGAACTTGCCCGTGACGAGAAACGCAGCGACAACAAAGCCCGCCTTCAAGATCGTGCGGCTCACTTTGTTGATGATCCAGGTGAGGACCCGCTGATAGATCGAGCGGCCATTCTTTACAAGCTCAACAATGCCGCCAAGGCCCTCAGTTGTGAGGACAGCGCTCGCCGCCCCTTTAGCCACATCGCTTGCGCCATGAACGGCGATGCCGACCTCCGCCTGGCGAAGGGCCGGCGCATCATTGATGCCGTCGCCCGTCATGCCGGCGACATGACCGGCCTTCTGCAAGCTCTGGACAACGAGGAACTTGTCTTCCGGGAAGATCTCCGCGAATCCATCGGAATTTGTCGTGAGTTCCGTATCGTTAAACTGTCCTGCTTCCTGCAGCCGGCTTGCGGCTACGATACGGGGAAGCCCAAGCTGGCGGCCGATCTCTTGAGCGACCGGCAACGCATCACCAGTCAAGAGCTTGACGGCAACGCCCAGCGCCTGAAGCTCTTGGATGAGTGCATTTGAGTCCGGTCGCAGCGTGTCGGCAAGCAGGCCAACGCCTACGAGTTGGAGCGGCCCATCGTTTTCCGCCCTCGCCACGGCGATAGCGCGATAGCCCGTGCGAGTTTCCTTTACGAGGTGAGCTTCAATTGCTGAAACCTCGGCCGCACTCAGGCCCTGAGCTTCGGCAAGCGTACGCAGCGCGCCTTTCATGACGTGCAATGTTCCGCTGGGGGTTTCGACAACGGCTTCGGTGCGCCGAATCTTCGGCGAAAACGGAACGAAGGAGATGACTTTTCCGCTCGCGTCGAGCAGGTGCTTAGAGCTTGCCGCGGAAAGAAATGCGGCATCGATCGGATCCTGGTCCGCCGCGTTGGAGGCAAGAGCGCCGAGTCTGATCACATCATTCTCGTCGAACCCCGGTTGCGGCAGGCCCGAAACGAATGACAAGCGGTTCATCGTGAGCGTGCCGGTCTTGTCGGCGCACAGCACGTCCATGTTTGCCGCATCTTCGGCGGCACTCAGTCGCGTAATGAGGACGCCGTGTCTGGCAAGCGTGACCGAGCCGATCGCCATGCTAACGGTGAACATGACTGGAAGTGCGACCGGAACCGCGCTCATCAGAAGGATGAGAGACAAAGGGAGTATCTCGAGTAGCTTCACTCCCCCAACAAGCGAAACGACCAGCGTCACAGCGACGAGCGTGCCCACGATAAGGAAGAGCCAGCGCACGACGTGGCCAATCACCTCCTCGACATGCAATTTGGGCCGCGCGCTCTGAACCAGCTCGGTTGCTCGGCCGTAATAGGTTCTCGTGCCGGTCGCTGAGACCTCCGCGGTCGCTTCGCCCTCACGCACAGCCGCGCCTGAGTAGAGGGTTTCATCCAGATTGCGCTCGACCTCGCGCGATTCGCCCGTGAGCGACGACTGATCGACGCTTACGGATCCTTCCAGAATCTTGGCATCGGCCGGAACGACGTCGCCGGCGCGTATGCGGATCACGTCGCCACGCACGAGCTCGCGTGCCTCAATGGGCTGCCATTTGCCGTCGCGTAGCGCACGCGCGGTGATTTGAAGCCTACGGCGCAACGCGGTTACAGCTAATGAGGCGCGCTGCTCCTGAAGAAAGCCAAGCACCGCATTTACAAGCAGCAGGCCGATTGCGATACCGAAATCAGTCCATTTGCCGAGCACCGCGGACAGGCCGGCAATGAGCTCGATCATCCACGCCGATAGTCCCCAGAACTTCACGGCGAATCGGAGGAGCGGGTGTTCCTTTGCCTCTTGGACTTCGTTGGGTCCATCGGCCTGCAAACGCGCCTTTACATCAGCGGTTGAGAGGCCCTGTGTTATAACTTGCATGGCCTCGTAGACCGCACGGTTAGAGAGACGGACGCCTCAAGCGCGGTTCCTGCACCTTGTACCCACTTTCCTACCCACGAACGTGACGGCGCTTGGGGCAGACGTCAAGGGATGCTGATGAGCGAGCCATCGCCAAATCTCAGTGATTTCAAAGTGTTATCACAAGGCATCCGGGATGGATGGCGTTAGACTGTGGCGGCCATTCTGTCGACCAATCCAGTTCGCGCGGGCGCGGGTGCACAGTGGCGACACAAAATCTTTGTCAGTCGCGGTCTAGATATCAGCCTCCTCCTCGCGCCCCAAAAGACCCGTACGCAAAAAGGCAAAACGGCGCGACTTGGCGCCGCATAAACCACGCCTAAAGTAATTTCGATGTGAATACCTCGTTAGGAGCCGCTACGCTAGAAATGAAACTCGCGAGTTTCATTTTGGGCATCGGCATGGGACGCGAACTCGAACCGCAATGGCGGGCAAAGCGGCGCGACAAGATTCTCGCAAGCGCTTCGCGGCTGTTTTGCCGCACGGCCTATGAGGCCGTGCAAATGGACGATGTCGCTGCCGCCGCGGGTGTCGGCAAGGCGACGCTCTATCGCTATTTTCCGTCGAAGGATCAGCTCTATCTCGAAGTGTGCACGGAAGCTTTCGCGCGGCTTGAGGAGAACTTGAGGGCCGCGGAACATCTCCCGCCTGCAAAGGCGCTTGCCAGCATGATCACCGCTTTGATCGATGTGCTCGCGGAACAAATCGCTTCGCTGCAGCTTTTGAGTGGCGAGCGATCGCCGATCGCCGAACGCTGGCGCGTGCTTTACCGCCGCGAGCGCCGTACAATCATCGAAGCACTGAGAAAGGTGTTGGCCGCCGGCATCGAGACTGGTGAGTTCCGTGCGCTGGATTTGGAGGCCGCTCCGCGTTTGCTCCTGGGAATGGTGCGCGGTGGCCTCGCGATGTCGGAGGGCTTGGGCCGCGCGGAGCTGACGACGGCGATGCTCGACCTCGTATTCAAGGGAACGATGATGCCTCGGCAAGTCGGCGTCCGCCTTCGCTCACAAACGCCGCGCGCCAAGGCGAACAACTGCCGAAAGGTGCGCGTGTCATGACGATGACGCCAACACCGACACCTGCAGCGCCCAAAAGGTTCAGACGACTCTGGATCATTGCTGCGCTCATCGTTGTCGCGCTGATTGGCGCGCGATTTCTCACCAGCGGCAAAGCGGAGGACGAGCGCAACGATAAATCAAGGCCGGTGTCTGTCATAGCGGCGCCGGTCGTCGTCAAATCAATGCCGGTCGAGATCACGGCGATTGGACATATCGAGCCGATTGCGAGTGTCACGGTGAAGCCGCGTATCGACGGCGAGATCACCAGGGTCGCCGTTAATGATGGTCAGGATGTCCAAGCCGGCGATCTCCTGTTCACGCTCGATGACCGCCAAGCGCAGGCGGCGCTCGCGCAGGCCAAGGCAACGCTCATCAAAGACAAGGCGCAGCTTGCATTCGCGCAGAGCGAGGCCGTGCGGTTCAAGAAGCTGATGGAAGCAACTGCGGGCTCGCGCGAGCAAATGGAGCAGGCTGAGGCCAATGCTGAGGCGCTCAAAGGAACCGTTGCGGCGGATGAAGCGCAAATCGACAACGACGCGACGGAGCTTTCCTATACGCAGATCACAGCGCCGATTTCAGGCCGCATTGGCACGATCAATTTCAAGGAAGGTAACATCGTCCAGGCGCAGAGCACAAATAACACCCTTGCCGTGATCAATCAGCTTGCGCCGATCTATGTGTCGTTCTCGGTGCCGGAGCTTAATGTCGCTTCGCTTCAGCAAGCGATGGAGCGCGGGCCCGTAAGAGTCACGGTCAGCACGCAAGGCGCCGACACGGCGAGCGATGTGGGCGAGATCACCTACATCGACAATGCGATCGACACGTCGACGGCGACGCTGGTTGCGCGTGCGACATTGCCGAACGCTAAGGAATATCTGTGGCCCGGCCAGTTCGTGAACGTGGTCATCGTCTTGCGCAACGAGCCCAACGCCTTGGTCGTCGCCTCGCAAGCCGTGCAGCCAGGGCAAGATGGGACTTTCGTCTTCGTCGTCAAGAATGATGCGACGGTCGAAATGCGCCCTGTCACGGTGGACCGTGTGGTCGGCACGGAGACGGTGATCGCCAAAGGTCTTAAGGCCGGCGAGCAGGTCGTCACAACCGGCCAGCTGCGCTTAACGCCGGGTGCGCGCGTGCTGCTGCAAGGCAACGCGCCCACGGGCGGAAAGCGGAAAGCGCCCGGCTCATGAGCCTGCCTGAACTATGCATTCGCCGTCCGGTGATGACGACGCTCTTGATGATCTCGTTCATCGTCGTCGGCATTTTCGGCTATCAGCTGTTGCCTGTCGCGGCCTTACCGCGCGTCGATTTTCCGACCATTAATGTCAGCGCGAGCCTGCCGGGCGCGAGCCCGGAAACAATGGCCTCATCGGTGGCGACGCCGCTCGAGCGCCAATTCGCAACCATCCCCGGCGTTACGACGATCACTTCGACGAGCAGCCAGGGCTCGACCCAGATCACGCTGCAATTCGACCTCAACCGAAATATCGACGGCGCCGCGCTCGATGTTCAGTCGGCGATCAGCGCGGCGTCACGACAATTGCCGATCGAGATGACGACGCCGCCCAGTTTCCGCAAGGTGGACCCGGCTGATCAACCGATTCTGTTTATTGTCGTTGGTTCAGAGACGCTTCCGCTATCGGCGGTTGATGAATACGCGGAGACCCTAATCGCGCAACGAATTTCGTCGCTGTCGGGTGTCGCGCAAGTGCAGGTGAACGGCGCGCAGAAATATGCCGTGCGCGTTCAAGCCGATCCGAACATGCTTTCTGCGGCCGGCATAAGTCTCGATGATCTGCAAAATGCGCTTTCGGCGGCGGATTCGAACGCCCCGGTCGGCACGATCCAAGGTACCGCGCAGAATTTCACGATCGAGGCATCGGGGCAGCTTCAAAAGGCTGAGCTATACAAGAGCCTCATTATCGCTTACCGCAACGGCAATCCCGTCCGCCTCGGCGATGTCGCCAAAGTCATCGATAGCGTCGAGAATGATCAGATTGCAAGCTGGTATAACGACAGGCGCTCCATCGTTCTTGCGGTTCAACGTCAGCCTGGCGCGAACACCGTGGGCGTTGTCGACAACGTGAGAGCCCTGCTCCCCACGCTTCAGGCGGAGCTCCCGGCCTCCGTGCGCATGCAGGTGATCGTCGACCGTTCCGTCTCGATCCGGCAATCCGTCAACGACGTCCAGTTCACCCTCGGCCTTGCCGTCGTGCTCGTGTTGATCGTGATCTTTCTGTTTTTGCGCAACGCGACGGCAACCATCATTCCGGCTCTCGCGTTGCCAATCTCCATCATTGGCACTTTCGCCGGAATGTATTTGCTCGGCTTTTCGATCGACAATCTCTCTTTGCTTGCGCTCACGCTCGCTGTCGGCTTTGTCGTCGACGATGCAATCGTGATGCTCGAAAATATTGTGCGGCACATCGAGGCCGGAGAGGCGCCATACGAAGCGGCTCTCAAGGGCTCGCGTGAGATCGCTTTCACAATCTTGTCGATCACGATCTCGCTCGTGGCCGTATTCATCCCCGTGCTATTCATGGGCGGCGTCGTCGGCCGGTTGTTCAACGAGTTCGCCGTCACGATCAGCCTGACGATTCTCATTTCCGGCATTGTGTCGCTGACGTTGACACCGATGCTCGCCTCTCGGCTCTTGAAGCCGGACGACCATGAGGACAAGGAGAGCGCGCTGTTCAAATGGTCGGAGGCGGCGTTCCAATGGATGCTGAAGCTTTATGACAAAACGCTTCAGCGCGCGCTTGCACATCGCCGCTTCATGTTGATCGTCACCATCGCTTCGCTCCTCGGAACGATTATTCTTTTTGCTGTGATTCACAAAGGTTTCTTCCCGCAGGAAGATACCGGCCTTGTGTTTGCGAGCACTGAGGCTGCGCAAGATATTTCGTTTCAGGCGATGACAGCGTTGCAGAAGAAGGTTACGGCCGTGATTGAGGCTGATCCCGCCGTTGCCGTCGCCAACTCGACGGTTGGGAGTGGCGGCTCAAATGCCGCGCTTAACCAGGGCCGTGTGTTCATTGCATTGAAGCCGTTCGGGCAGCGCCCGCCGGTGGGCCGCGTGATTCAGCGCCTGCGCAAGAAATTGTCTGCGATCCCCGGAATGAACACCTTCATGCAGCCGGTGCAGAACATCAATGTCGGCGGCCGCTTGTCGAGGAGCCAATATCAGCTCGTGCTGCAGGGCACGGATTTTGCCGAGGTCGAGCGCTATGCCCCGCAGCTGCAAGAGCGCATGTCGCAAATTCCCGGCCTTCAAGATGTGACAAGCGATTTGCAGATCAAGAGCCCGCAGGCTTTCGTCGATGTCGACCGCCAAAAAGCTGCAACGCTTGGCGTTACGACCGATGCGGTGCGCCGGACTCTGTACAGCGCGTTTGGACAACGTCAGGTTGCAACCATCTACACGCCGAGCAACAGCTATCAGGTTATCCTCGAGCTAGCTCCACAATATCGCAACGACGTGCGCGCGATCTCATCCATTTACGTGCCGACGACCAGCGGCGGCCTCGTGCCGCTGTCGGAGACGGCGACCGTCACGCGCACCGTGGGCCCGGTGAGCGTTGATCATCAGGGAACGCTGCCGTCCGTTCTGTTGTCATTCAATCTCGCGCCCGGCATGTCGCTCGGGCAGGCTGTGCAGAGAATTGATGCTGTCGAGCGGGATATGCATTTGCCGGCGACGCTTTCGACAAGCTATCAAGGCACGGCGCAGGTCTTCGGCGACGCGCTCAAAGGCCAAGGCCTTCTGCTGCTCGCCGCCATTTTCGTGATCTATGTCGTCCTCGGCATCCTTTATGAAAGCTTCGTTCACCCGGTCACGAGTCTCTCGGGCCTGCCTGCTGCGGGGCTCGGTGCGCTTCTGACGTTGATGCTGTTCGGCATGGATCTCGATGTCATCGCCATTATCGGCCTTGTGATGCTGATCGGCATCGTCAAGAAGAACGCAATCATGATGATCGACTTCGCGCTAGAGCGTCAACGCAATGAGGGCGCGAGCCCCGAACAGGCGATTTATCAGGCGTGCTTGCTGCGCTTCCGCCCGATCATGATGACGACAATGGCGGCGCTCATGGGCACTTTGCCGATCGCTATTGGATTGGGCGCAGGCTCCGAGTTACGCCGGCCGCTCGGCGTGGTTGTCGTCGGTGGGCTACTGACATCGCAGCTCCTGACGCTCTTCATCACGCCTGTGATTTATCTTTATCTCGATGAATTGCGCTCGCGCATGAGCGGTATGCATTTCGGCCTGAATTGGAAAAAGCTGCGCCGCGCTCTGGCAAGCGCCGATACTTCGCCGCCACCCGAAGCGGCACAGGGCAACCAGAAGAAATCCGACGAGACAGTCGGCTAATTGCTTGCAGCTTTCGTAGGCGGGCTCGCGTCCTGCCAGTTGGCGGCCGTCGCCACATAGAGCAGCGCGATGTCCGAAAGCCGCTGGCCCTGCGCCGCAGCGAGATCTTGCAGCGCCTGGTTGTGCAAGCGCTGGGCATCGAGCACATTGATGAAAGGCCAGCCGCCTTTCTCGAAACCGATGCGCGCGTTCTGGAGATTCTTGGCTGCGCTCGCCTCGGCACGCGACAGCGCATCGAGCCGCTCTTGGTCATGGACGAGCGCCTCCAGCACGTCGGCGACCTGCACGAAGGCTTCGATTACGGTTTGGCGATAACTCGAGAGCATCTCCTTGGCGATTGCTTCCTTCGCGCGCTGATCAGCGGTGAGCGCGCCGCCATGGAACAAGGGCACAGTCACGCCTGCGCCGAGATCCCAGCCCGAGCCCGTGTCGCGGAAGAGATTGGCAGTCGTCACGGCGCCTTGTGTCATCGAGGCATTGAGCGAAACCTTGGGCAGGCGCGCAGCTTCAGCAACGCCGACATCGGCAAGCGCGGAGTGGAGCGATGCAGCGGAGGCGAGAATGTCGGGCCGCGAGCGCACAAGCTCGGAAGGAAGGCTCACCGGCACCTGCGCGGGCGCGTGGAAGGTGGCGAGGTCGAAGTCGGGTGGCGCCCATTCTGCCGGTGTTTCACCGACAAGCAGCGCAAGGCCGTGGCGCGCTTGCGCCAGCCGCTGCGCGATCGGCGGTACGTCAGCCTGATCCCGCTCGAGTTGCGTCTCGGCGGTGGTGATCTCGGCTTGCGGCGTGCCGCCGGCTTTCTCGGCGCGTTTTACGATATCGAGATTGGCTTTATCGTCTTTGACGACGGCATTCGCCGCATCCAGTTGCGCGCGCAAGGCTGCAATGAGAATCGCTTGCTGCGCAACGCGGCCGGTCAAAGTGAGATAGGCTGCCTCCGAGCGATGAAGCTCTGCTTCGGTTTTCGCTTTTGCGCTTTCGATGTGGCGCTTGCGCGCGCCGAATATGTCGAGATTGTAGGCGATGGCTCCGCCAAGCGTGTAAAGATTGATGGTCGGGCTCGAAATGCCGAAGGTTGAGGGATCGAAGCCGAATGCGGTCAAAT
>JBAQHC010000721.1:0-2033 GCA_049288095.1 Alphaproteobacteria bacterium
GTTCTTGAGTTTGAGAACAACCGTGCGTCCTGCAAGGCCGCTTGCCTTCGCGCGCTCGGAAACACGCTCGGCTTGCCGCCACAACACTTTCAGGAGCTCGTCGAAATCACGCAGATCGATGTCGAGCGTTGTCTCGGACGAAATGCTCTTACGCCCGCCGTCGGGATCGACACTCCGCGTATCGCGCCCGTTGGATATGTCGTGGAGCCGCTGGCCGATTGCGCCATAGCGAGCAACCAGCCATTTCAGATCACGTGCCCGAATATCGCCGATTGTGCGCAGGCCGTCGCGCTCTAATGTTTGCGTGAAGCTCTTGCCGACGCCCCAAATAAACGAGACCGGCCGCGGCGTAAGAAAGTTGATCGCTTCCTTTCGTCCGATTACGGAAAATCCGCGCGGCTTGTCGAGATCCGAGCCGGCTTTCGCCAGAAACTTACAATAGGAAAGCCCGATCGAAACGGTGATGCCGATTTCGCGTTCGATCTCAGCTTGAAAACGCGCGAGCGTCTCGGCGGGCATATGGCGATGCAAGCGCTCCGTGCCAGTGAGATCAAGGAACGCTTCATCGAGCGAGAGGGGCTCAACCATCGGCGTCAGGTCAAGCATCCGCGCGCGGACTTGGCGGCTTACTTCGGCATACTTTGCCATATTGGGATGGATGACTGTCGCATGCGGGCAGAGCTTGAGCGCCTTGAACATCGGCTGTGCGGAGTGAATGCCGTAAGTGCGCGCGACATAACACGCGGTCGAGACAACGCCGCGCTTGCCGCCGCCGATGATCACGGGAAGATCGCGCAGCGTCGGGTTGTCACGCTTTTCAATCGAGGCGTAGAACGCATCGCAATCAACATGTGCGATCGATAGCGCGTTAAGCTCGTCGTGACGCACGAGCCGCGGGCTGCCGCAGCGCTCGCACCGGCGCGGGGAATCCTCGCTGACGGCGCTGTGAAAACATTGGCGGCAGAGGGCGATCATTGCGCGGGCCAAAGCCAGGCGGCGCCACGCACACCGCTCGAATCGCCGTGATGCGGCGGTACGATCTTCGTGCGCACCGTAGGCGAGAAGACGTAAGCGGGCAGCTTCTCGCGTGTCTGTGTGTAGAGGGCGGCCATCTTGGAAAGGCCGCCGCCAAGAACGATCACTTCCGGGTCGATGACGTTGACGACACTGCCAAGCGCGCGCGCCAACCGCTCGGTGTAAGTCTCGATCATATCCGCGGCGGCGCGGTCGCCGGCATCGGCCGCTGCTGCGATCTCGGTCGCGCTCGCTTGCCGCGACATGCGTGCGAAGAACTCGGCTTCCAAAGCTGGGCCGGAGAGGAAAGTCTCAATGCAACCGCGCCGCCCGCAATAGCATTGCGGTCCAGGCCTTTCCGCATCGGTCATGGCGGGGAGGGGATTGTGTCCCCATTCGCCTGCAATCGCCTGGGCGCCGACGAGCACCTTGCCGCCGATCACGATGCCGCCGCCCACGCCCGTGCCGAGGATGACGCCAAAGACAGGGCTCGCGCCGGCGGCCGCACCATCGGCTGCCTCCGAAAGAGCAAAGCAATTGGCATCGTTAGCGAGGCGCACTTCGCGCTTCAGCAACCGGTGTAAATGCTGCTCGAGCGGCTGTCCGTTGAGCCAAGTCGAATTCGCGTTCTTCACGAGACCAGTATCCGGCGCGATCGTTCCTGGCATGGCTATGCCGACCGAACAGGCGTATCCCGCGTGCTTTTCGAGTTGGTCCACAAGATCGCGGATTGCTCTGAGCGTGGCTTGGTAGTCGTCGCGCGGCGTTGCGACTCGTTCACGGAGGGCAATGGTGCCATCTTTGGCGAGAAGCGCGCCCTCGATCTTTGTGCCGCCCAGATCGATGCCGATTCGCATTGGCTTCACCCGTCAAAACCGGATCCAGGCAAAGCGCGGCGGGCGCGTATCGGTGCTTCGGGCGCGCAACCCGACGCTTCGCAGAATCCGACAACGAGACGTTCGTCACTCAGCACGAAGTCGAGGATGCCGGCGAGCACATGAGGGTCGCTGAGGCTGGCC
>JBAQHC010000722.1:0-9103 GCA_049288095.1 Alphaproteobacteria bacterium
GCCTCCTCCGATCAAAACCATTCTTCGTCGCCGGCGTTTTGGGCTTCTGGAAGAACGTCTTTGCGTTCGAGGCGGCTCATGCGGCGCGGGGCAAGCAGGGCCTCGCCGATGGCGGGGCCATGGAACAGGCGGACATCGGCGGCGTTGGCGAAGTTGATGATCTCGATGTCCTCGACCCCGTAGAGCAGCGCGCCGAGCTTGAAGTTCCGCCCGGCCTGGGCGACATGCAGAATGTCGCTGCGCACCCGGCCCGGATCCTCCGGCAGCTTGCTCATCTCGATCGCAATCCCCGACAGCCCGATATTCTGATAGGCGGCAAAGTTCTTCACCCCGCTCGATGCGGTCGCGATCACCCGGCCGAACGGACGCATGATGGTGACAAAATCGGACAGCCGGGAAGCGGTGACCCCGATCGGCACATCGGTGATGGTGAAGATGAGATATTGCCGGTAGGCCGGCAGAATGCCGTGGCAGATCTGCGACAGCTCGGTGCGCATGAGCGGGGAGGCCAAGGTCTCGAACGAGATCGGCACGTTCAAGAGAAACCGGTCGTCGCGCTCGACGCATTTGCTGAGCTGCTCGATGCCGAGAAGAAAGGCGTTGAACTCGATCGAAGCGCGCTCCTTGCGGGACAGCTCGCCCAGATCGGCAAGGCTCTGGTCGCTGCCCCCTTCGAGCGCAAGTCCGTGCGGGGCGCAGCGATACATGCATACCGCTTCCGCGCGCGCATCCCACACCGGCTCAAAGCCGACCGTCACCTTGAAATTGCGCTGCTTGTTGCCCTCGAGCGCGGCCGCGGCCTCGGCTACGCCCTCGGTACCCTCCGCCTTGGGCCGCTTGCTCGCGAGCTGCTTGGGAATGATGAGATCGGAAAGCTTGAGGCGCTCGACGATCAATAACAACTCCTCGATCTGAAGCCGCCTGGGCGAGAGGCCGCCATTCGCGCTTCGCGCGGCTCGGCTGACATGAATGTCGGAGACCTCGCAGCGGCCCAAGAGGCTCATGACGAGCTCATAAGCGGCACGCACGCAAATCGCGATGCCCTTCTCGGGCGCGGTCTCGGGAAGGGTGACGATGCAACGCGTAAGGCTCTGGCCGGTGAAGCTCTGCGTCGCTTGCGGGGCGAGGCGCTGCAGGATCGAGGTCAGGCGCAAGGAGATGTTCTCGCGCGTTCTATCCCACAGAACGCCCGAGCTCACGCGGATGCTGAACAGGTCGATGATGAAGACGCATCCCTGAGCGAACAGCTCATCGGGAATGTCGAACTCCATCTCCTCGCGAGCAGCATCGCCCGCCAATTCTCGCGCTAACTCTGCCATCCCTGACCGACCATTCTGGCAATCAAACCTTGGACCACGAACTCTCAATGACTGGTTGCTGACTGCATACACTTGCTACCGCAAGTCGTTGTTTGCAGCTTTGGCTGCACCGAGCATACGAGGGACAGCGGTGATGCGGCTGACGCTTGGAAGATGAATAAAATCTAAGGCGCGGCCTCTTCTTGGCAGTGCGTATTATTACTTAGGTGATGTTGTTGTTCTTGAAGAAGTCTGTATCCCAGGTGCGCGCTGGGCCACAGTATTTCCGTGAAGTGACTGGATGAGCCCCAGGAATTCGTTGGGGCTTTGCACGAAATCACCTGATCTCATCATTGATGTGGCGCAAAGCGCCAGCGCAATTACATCAACCTCACATTAAAGGTGTCGCTTTATCGTCCCCCAGGCTCATGGGTGCCGTCAGGACAATTTCTGCGCGTCGCAGGTCATCGATTGTCGCCGACACCGGACGCGCGGGACCCTCAAATCGAGATTCAGGGGATTTAGTCGATGGTGAAGCAAACACAAGACAATGCGGCTGATTGGAGCGCTGAGACGAGCGCTACTTATATGGCGTCTGCCGTTGACGCCTCATCCGTTGCAATAATGATGATCGATCGCGATTTCGTCGTGACCTATGCCAACGAGGCCACGATGAAGCTCTTACGCGACAACGCTGAGGCGTTCAAGAAGATCTGGCCGACCTTTGATCCTAACACGATCATCGGTGCCTGCATCGACATGTTCCACAAGAACCCGTCGCATCAGCGCCAGATACTGTCCGATCCCCGGCGCCTGCCTTATCGCACCGACATCACGGTCGGCGATTTCAAGTTCGCGCTTAACGTTAGCGGCGTCTTCGACGCTCAGCGCAACTACATCGGCAATGTGCTTGAATGGGCCGATGTGACGATAACGCGCGTCAATTCGGGCATGCTGGATGCCCTTGACCGCTCGCAGGCGATCATCGAATTCACGCTCGATGGCAAGATCATCAAGGCCAACAAGAACTTCCTCAACACGCTCGGCTACACGCTGGATGAGGTCAAAGGCCAGCATCATTCGATGTTCGTCGATGCGAATTATCGCCAGTCGCCGGAATATCGCGCTTTCTGGGAAAAGCTTGCGCGGGGCGAGCACGACGCCGGCAAATACAAGCGGATCGCCAAGGGCGGCCGCGAGGTATGGATCCAGGCTTCGTATAACCCGATCCTTGACGGCAACGGCAAGCCGTTCAAAGTCGTCAAATTCGCAAGCGACATCACCGAGCAAGAGAACAAGGCCAAGGAAGCTCTATTCAAGAGCACCGGCTTCGACGGCTCCTCGGTCGCGATGATGATGGTCGATCGCGACTTCAAGATCATGTATGTCAACGACGCGACCAAGAAGCTCTTGCGCGACAACGTTACGGTCTTCCGTCAATTCTGGCCGACCTTCGATCCCGACAAGATGATCGGCGCCTGCATCGATATGTTCCACAAGAACCCATCGCATCAGCGCCAACTGCTCTCCGATCCGTCGCGCCTGCCCTATAAGACCGACATCACGGTCGGCGACTTCAAGTTTGCCCTCAATGTCAGCGGCGTGTTCGACGAGAAGCGCAATTATGTCGGCAACGTGCTCGAATGGGCTGACGTGACCGAGACGCGCATGAATGCCGGCATGCTCTCGGCGCTGCAGCGTTCCCAGGCGATCATCGAGTTCACGCTCGACGGCAAGATCGTCAATGCGAATAAGAATTTCCTCAACGCGATGAACTACTCGCTCGAGGAGATCAAAGGCCAGCATCACTCGATGTTCGTCGAGCCCGCTTATCGCCAGAGCCCGGACTATCGCGCGTTTTGGGATCGGCTTGGCCGCGGCGAGTTCATCGCCGACAAGTTCAAGCGCATCGCCAAGGGCGGTAAAGAAATCTGGATCCAGGCTTCCTACAACCCGATCCTCGACGGCAATGGCAAGCCCTTTAAAGTCGTCAAGTTTGCGCAGGACATCACCGATATCGAGAACGAACGCAAGCGCGCTGAAGAGGAACGCGCGGCCAAGGCTGCGGAGCAGGCGCATGTCGTTTCGGAGCTTGCCAGCGGTTTAGGAGCGCTCTCTGAAGGCGATCTCACGACCCGCATCGAGGACGAGTTCGTCGGCGAGTATGAGAAGTTGAGAGCCGACTTCAACGGCGCGATGACAAAGATGCAGGAGTCGATGCAGTCTGTGCTCGCGGGTACCAACGGCATCTCGACGGGTGCAGGCGAGATCAGTCAGGCTTCTGATGATCTCTCGCAGCGTACCGAGCGCCAGGCCGCAAGCCTTGAAGAGACGGCTGCTGCTCTCGAAGAGATCACGGCGACCGTCAAGAAGACCGCCGAGAACGCCAAGGAAGCGAGCAAGATCGTCGCTGTGGCCAAGACTGCGGCAGAGGAAGGCGGCAATGTCGTCGAAACCGCCGTCGCGGCAATGAACGAGATCGAGCGTTCGTCCAAGCAGATCACCGAGATCATCGGCGTCATCGACAAGATCGCGTTCCAAACCAACCTTCTCGCGCTCAATGCGGGCGTCGAAGCGGCACGCGCAGGCGATGCGGGCAAGGGCTTTGCGGTTGTCGCGAGCGAAGTGCGTGCTCTTGCGCAACGCTCGAGCGAAGCGGCGAAGGAGATCGAGACCTTGATCAAGGCCTCGGGCGCTCAAGTCGAGAAGGGCGCGCGCTTGGTCGGCGAGACCGGTCAGTCCCTCAAGAAGATTGTCGGCCAGGTGATTGAGATCAACTCTCTCGTCACCGAGGTCGCGCAGGCGGCCCAACAGCAGTCGACCGGCATCGACGAGGTCAACACCGCCGTCGGCCAGATGGATCAGGTCACGCAGCAGAACGCGGCCATGGTCGAAGAGGCGACTGCCGCCGCACGCAGCCTTGCGAGCGAGACAGAAGAACTCGCGCGCGTCGTCTCCTTCTTCAAGGTTGGTGAGGCCGAGGCTGAGCCCGCCAGGAAGCCGCGAGCCGAAACCAAGCCCAAGGCTCCGGCTCACAAGCCGATCGAGACCAGATCCGCGAAGGCGCCTCCTCCTAAGGCTGGGCTCAACGGCTCAACCCATAAGCCGGCTGCCAGCCGTGGCTCGCTTGCGATGAAGGCCAAGCCTCAATCGCAAGAAGATAGCTGGGAAGAGTTCTAAGGGCCTCTGGCGGAGCACCGTGCCATGACCATGGATCCGTCCAACACGGAACGGCCGCTGGTGACACTGCCTCCGATCGCGAATCTCACCGCGGCCGCGGATCTCAAACAATCGCTCGTCGACGCTCTCGACTCCGGTAAAGGAGTCGAGATCGACGCGAGCGCCGTCCAGAATATCACCTCGCCTTGCTGGCAGGTTCTTGTCGCCGCCGCAAAGAGCTTCGGCGAGGCCGCTACCGCAACGCCTTTCAACGTGACAAAGGCATCGCCTGCTTTCATTGAAGCCGCCGGCACATTGGGCATCGCCCAGGTCCTTGGTCTTAAGGAAGAAGTCGCATGAGCAAGGTTGTCTTGACTGTTGATGACTCAAAGACCATGCGCGACATGCTGCGCCTCGCGCTGACCGATGCCGGTCTCACCGTCGTTCAGGCCGATGATGGGGTTCATGGCTGCGAAGTCATGAACCAGCAGGAAAAGATCGACGTCATCATCACCGACATCAACATGCCGCGCATGGATGGCTATGGATTTATCGAGCAGGTCAGAAAGCACCCGCGCAACAAAGCAGTGCCCATTCTGGTGCTGACGACGGAAAGCGAAGCCGCCAAGAAAGAGCGTGCCAAGCAGGCCGGCGCCACAGGCTGGATCGTCAAGCCGTTCGATCCCGCCAAGCTTATTTCCGCAATCAATCGCGTCTCGCCGTAATCGAGTAGAGTCGGGAGTTCATCCGTGGACGCATTGGAGGCCATCAAGCAAACCTACTTTCAGGAGTGCGAGGAGTTGCTCGCAGCCATGGAAGAGGGGTTGCTCGCGATCGAGAGCGGTGAAGCCGACTCCGAGATCATCAACGCCGTGTTCCGCGCCGTTCACTCGATCAAGGGCGGCGGCGGTGCGTTCGGCTTTGATTCGCTCGTCGCCTTCGCGCATGTGTTCGAGACGGCGATGGATCAGGTCCGCTCGGGCCAGCTCGAGGCCGATGCCAATGTCGCAAAGATACTGCTGCGCGCTGGCGATATTCTCGCCGATCATGTGAACGCGGCACGTTCGGGTCAGCCGCTTGATCCCGATCACGACCGGTCGGTCAAGGAGGATCTGGCGCGGGTCGCCAATGTAGACGTCGAAGAGGAGGCTGCACCGGCCGATTTCGAGGGGCTCGAATTCACGCCAATGCAAATCGTGGTCGATGAACCACCGGCAAGTGCGGCTGCGGCAGCAGGCTGGAAGGTCAGATTCGCGCCGCATGCCATTCTCTACGAGCATGCGAATGAACCGGCTCTCATCATCCGTGAGCTGACGAATCTTGGTCCGGCGGAGGTCGTGATCGACCTCTCCAAGCTGCCGAATCTCCATAATATCGATCCGAACGGCGCATATTTCGCTTGGGATGTTGCTCTCAACGCTGATGTGCCGCGGCAGAAAGTCGATGAAGTCTTCGAGTTTGTGATGGGCGATTGCGACCTTGCGATCGAGCCACTCGCGCCCGTGCAAGAGGAACCCGTGTCACAAGAGCCAGTAGCGCAAGAGCCTGCGCCGGCGCAGCCTGCCGTCATTACGGCGCCGGCGCCTCGCCCCGAACCCGCAGCAGAGCCTGTGGCCGCTGAAAAAAAAAGCGCCGCGGTCGCCTCAACTCCGGACGGGCCCGTAAAACAAACAATCCGCGTCGATCCAGACAAGATCGACCGCCTAGTCAACCTCGTCGGTGAACTCGTGATCACTCAGGCGATGTTGACTCAGCGCGTGCAGGAGTCCGCGATTCCGTCAACGTCGCCCGTTGCCAACGGCCTTGTTGAGCTTGAGCATCTCCTGCGCGAATTGCAGGAAAGCGTAATGGCGGTGCGCACGCAGCCCGTCAAATCGGTCTTCCAGCGCTTTCCGCGTCTTGTGCGCGAGCTTTCCGCTCAAACCGGCAAGCAAGCGCGCCTCGAGGTGGAGGGTGAATCGACCGAGGTTGACAAGACCGTCATCGAGCGTCTCGCTGAGCCGCTGACGCATATGATCCGCAACGCGGTTGATCACGGCCTTGAGTCGCCTGAAGATCGCGCAGCCGCCGGTAAGCCGACGGAAGGCACGGTGAAGCTCTCGGCCGAGCATCGCGGCGGGCGCATCGTTATCGAGATCGCCGATGACGGGCGAGGTATCAACCGCGAACGCGTCAAGGCCAAGGCCATCGAGAAGGGCCTGATTGCACCGAATGTGAACCTCTCGGACGAAGAGATCGACAATCTGATCTTCCTGCCTGGCTTCTCGACCGCAAGCCAAGTCTCCAACATTTCCGGACGCGGCGTCGGCATGGATGTCGTACGCCGCAACGTGCAAGAGCTTGGCGGGCGCGTCGTCATCAGCAACTACCCGGGCAAGGGTAGCTGCTTCAGCCTCACTCTGCCGCTGACGCTTGCCGTGCTCGACGGCATGGTCGTCTCGGTCGGCGACCAAACCTTCGTCGTGCCGCTTACTCACATCATCGAGAGCTTGCAACCGAAGCCGGAGGATGTACGCCCGTTCGTCGGCGGAAAATCACTTCTGCACATCCGCAACACGCATGTGCCGCTGGTGCACACCGGCGAGGTGCTGGGCGTTCCCGAAGCTAAAGCCAGCGCCGACCCGTCCAAGGGCGTGATCATCCTGGTCGAGAGCGATCGCGCCGGAACCTTCGGCCTTGTCGTCGATTCGATCCTCGGCCAGCGCCAAGTCGTGATCAAAAGCTTCGAAGCGCATTATGAGCGCATCGAAGGCATCGCCGCCGCCACGATCTTCGGCGATGGACGCGTTGCGCTCATCATCGATGTCGATGGGTTGGTATCGCGCCAGCTGAACGAGAACGAAGATCGACCTCGCGCCCGAACCGCTTAAGGAGAGAACCATGAACGACAAAGCTGATGCAGCCGGCGAGGATCGCCGCCAGTTCATCACCTTCCGCACCGCGGAGCAGGAATTCGGCGCGGACATCATGATGATCCGTGAGATCAGGGGCTGGACGCAGACAACGCCTCTGCCACATTCGCCGGATTATGTGCGCGGGCTGATCAATCTGCGCGGCATGGTTCTGCCGGTCGTCGATCTCAAGGCACGGCTCGGCCAGGGTACGACGGAAGTCACGCCCAAGCACGTGATCATTGTCGTGCGCTGCGGTGAGCGCACCATGGGCCTCTTGGTCGATGCGGTATCCGACATCATGACGGCCTCGACGAGCGACATCCAGCCGACGCCGGAGCTTGCGCGCGACGTCAAGGAAGAGTTGGTCGAAGGCATCGCCGTGCTCGATCAGCGCATGGTCACCATTCTCGGTATGGAAAAGCTTACCGCAGCGCTTGCGGGGGCTAGTGCGTAGCAGGACGAGGGCCATTTATGGCGGACTCGGCAGTCGATAGTTCAGGGAGCCGGCGCGATATGCCGGTTCCGAGTGGAGAATTTCCATTCACGTGGTCTGACTTTCGTCAGATCGCGGCGCTTGTCCATTCGCACTCCGGCATCGTCCTCACCGAGAGCAAGGTCAACCTCGTCTACTCGCGCCTTGCCAAGCGTTTGCGTGCAATAGGGCTCAAGTCATTTCGCGATTATTGCGCGCTCATCGAAGGCGACGACGGCGCCGATGAACGCCAGGCGATGATCGCGGCGATGACAACCAATGTCACGCGGTTCTTCCGCGAGTCGCATCACTTCGACTATCTGCGCGATGAAGTATTGCCGGCGCTCATTGAAAAGGCTCGCTCAGGCAAGCGCGTTCGCGTCTGGTCGTCGGCTTGCTCTTCCGGCGAGGAACCTTATTCGATCGCGCTCACGGTCTTGAAGGAGATGCCGGACGCGCCGCAGCGCGATTTCCTCATTCTCGCTTCCGATCTTGACCATAACATGGTCGCGCGCGGCCGTGCCGGGATCTATGACGCCAAGCTTGTTGAGAGCATCCCAGCCGATTTGCGCCGCGATTGGCTAGAGACCGTAAGGGACAGGGACAAGATCAGCTATCAGATGAAAGCGGTTGTGCGCAGCCTAGTGCGCTTCAACGAGCTTAATCTTCTCGGCTCGTGGCCGATGAGGGGCAAGTTCGATGTCATCTTCTGCCGCAACGTGATGATCTATTTCGACGAGGACACCCAGGACGGCATCTGGGCGCGGTTTGCTGATCTCCTTACCCCGGGTGGCGCGCTCTTTATCGGTCACTCGGAACGCATCTCCGTTGATCGTCATCCCTTCGATCTCGTCGCACAAACGACATATCAACTGCGCAGCGGGGCGAGCCGATGAAACCGGTGCGCGTTCTCATCGTCGATGACTCGGCAACGATCAGGCGCCTGCTCGGCGCGATTCTGTCGCGCGATCCGGAGATCGAAATTGTCGGCGAGGCGCCCGAGCCTGCCGTCGCGCGTCAGATGATCAAAGACCTCAATCCCGACGTCATCACGCTCGACGTCGAGATGCCGAATATGACCGGCCTCGAATTTCTCGAGAAGATCATGCGCTTGAGGCCCATGCCTGTCGTCATGGTCTCGACGCTGACGCAGCGCGGCACGGAGACAACGCTCGAAGCGCTCGAGCTCGGTGCCGTCGACTATTTCGCTAAGCCGACGGAAAATGTCGGTGCAATGCTCGAAGCTCATGCGCATGAGCTCACGCAGAAGGTGAAGGGAG
>JBAQHC010000723.1:0-9084 GCA_049288095.1 Alphaproteobacteria bacterium
TACTATCACGCGCAAGACCGCGCCTCGCGGTGCGCAGCTGATCGAGCATCAAATTTGAGCCGAGGCGGTAAAGGAATGCCGGGGCATTTTCAATTTCGCGGTCCGGGCGGACGGCAATCACTTTCAAATAGATCTCTTGCACCAAATCGTCTGCAGCCACAGCCGAGCCCAACCGCAGGGTGAAGTAGCGTTTGAGGTCCTCGCGCATCGCGAGATACGCAGCAACCAAAGGTGCCGGAGGAGCGTGGTTCAAATTATTACGATTCCACTGAGGGGGTTCCGTGCCTGTGACGTCTTTGGGATGTCTCGGAGCACAATGTGTCTGAATCGAGTTTTCCGCTAGGGGCTACGCAGCCGCAAGACCTCAGTGGCTTCGCATCGCTCAAAGCCGCAAGCAGGCCATGGGCGGATCGCCTGGATGTCTGGATTCGAGCGCCTTTCAGGTCGACTTTGCTAATCATTTGCGCGGTGACAGTGGCTCGCCTGGTCGCGGCCGCCGTTATTCCGCTGACGGAAGATGAAGCCTATTACCGGGTTTGGGCTCAGCATCTTCATCTCGGCTACTATGATCATCCGCCAATGGTTGCGTGGTGGATTTGGCTTGGTGAGCGCGTCGCCGGCCCGACTCATCTCGGCGTCAGGCTAATGCCGATCCTGGCCTGTGCCGCGACAAGCTTGGCGATATTCGACCTCGTCACCGTTCTCGGCGCTGGCTCGGAGACTGCAAGGCGCGCGGCACTTTGGTTTCAAGCCATGCCGTTGATCGCGCTCGGTGGAATGCTCGCAATTCCGGATTCTCCTGCCACGCTCTGTTGGTGCGCCTCGTTGGGCTGCGTTTCACGTGCGCGTGATCGACTCTCGGCGAAATGGTGGCTCGCGGCCGGTATAGCAGCGGGACTTGGGCTTCTGTCGAAATACTCAATGCTGTTCTTGCTCGTGGGAGTCTTCGCGTGGCTGGTGATGGATCGCCGACTCGGCGAGCTAAAGAAGCCGTGGCCGTGGGTGGGCCTTCTCGTTGCGCTCATGATCTTCTCGCTCAACATCTATTGGAATGCCGGTCATCACTGGGTTTCATTTGAGAAGCAGTTTGGCCGCAGCGTACCCACTCAATTCGCACCGCAATACCTCATCGAGTTTGTGCTTGGCCAGCTTCTGCTGTTGGGGCCTTTTGCGGCTGCGTTCTTGTTCGCGCATGGCCACCGGATAGCCAAACCAACGAGCTGTCGGATGTGTGGAGCACGTTTGATGTTGCTCGCCACAGGTTTGCCGTTCGTGGGCTATCTCGTCTTGCACGCGCTTCACGATCGCGTTCAAGCGCATTGGCCAGCGCCACTTTATCCCGCGCTGGCATGTCTTGCCGCGATCGCTGCGGAAGGAGCACGAGGGAAGATGATGCAGCGCGCGAAACGCTGGGCATTGCCGTTCGGCGCCGCCGTCGGCTCAATCGGACTCGTGCATCTTGCTCTACCAATAACGGATGTCTTCGGCGCGAAGGACCCAGTGGAGATGGTGCGAGGGTGGCCGATGTTTGCCGAGCATCTCAACCTCCTTGCCCTCGCAAATCGGGCCGCATGGGTCGGGACATCCGCCTATGCCACCGCGGCAGAGCTTGACGATCAGGACGCGCTAAAGCTGCCGGCATTGCAGTTGGCAGAACGCGACCGATACGCGCCGGAAGACAGCTCTCAGCGTACTGATCTTTCCAAACCTGGCCTTGTTGTTGATCTGCAGCGCCGACTTAGTATCAAGGACCTCTCGGCGTGCTTCGCCACGGTCCGCCTGCTGAGCGTGTTGCTGCGAGGATCGAAGGACGGCGCTCATGAGGCTTACTCGGTGTACTACGTTGCGGGCGCGTTGCCGGGCCTCGTAAAGACCGGATGCGCGATCCACTGAACTCGCAGCCCGCAGACATTGAAAACTACGTCAAGGCAGACGCGGTGCGTGCTGCGGTCTGGGCGGTTAACAACTTGGGAAAGCCCGCCGCCGGCAAAAAAGAAATAGCCGAGGCGAGAGCTAAGCCGCCAATCCGTTCGTAGGAGCCTTGCCAGTTAATCGTGCGAGATAGGTCGCGGCAAGCTGTCGCTGCGTTCGCCTGTCTAGCTCCATAAGCACATGAAGCGCCAAGTCGAAGGAGCGATAGCATTCGTGCAGAATCGCCGCCATGTTGAGCAGCTGCCGATCATTTAGCAGGTCGAGCCTCGTGAAGTCCTTCACAAAGATTGCATCCGCCCAGACGATCTGGCTGAGACCGGCATAGATATTGTTATCAACCACCAAAGGTTGAATGACGCGGCTGACCTCCGGAAAAAATCGATGCAGCACAAAGCCGTGCCGGCGCAGAAATTGATCGACATCGGAGAACAACGGCTGGCCTTGATACAACGGCAGGAACTCTACTTCACTTTGGATGACGAGAGCATCGGCGAGGCGCCGCTCGGCGTTTTGGAACACCATTAGCTCGCCGCCTTGAATATCGATCTTTAGAAGATCGAGCTCTGTCGTCTCCGGCACGTCATCGAGGCGCACCGTCTCTACTTCGCGTGTTGCGGTTACCTTTCCCCAATGCGGAAAGCCGTGAAACAGATTGAGCACACCGGGATTGGGCATAAGGAGAGAAGTCATTCCCGGTGCCGCGCAGATATTCAAAGTGTGGCGGGCGCCATCGCCAACGGCATGAGGTAGATAGATATCGTTCGGCCCCTTTTGGGTTTGTAGTTTCGCAAGAGCCTCTGGGTTCGGTTCGAAACCGACGACGTGCGCAAGGCCCGCGCGCAGGAGTGGGGAGTAGGGCGCCTCGCCGTCAATCGGATTGGCGCCGATGTCGACAATCTTGATTTTTGGCTCTGTGCCCGTGAGCTCTTTGAAGCCCGGCACCGCCGCGTTGGTCGTTCCGGTCATTATGATCTCGCTCAACCGTTCAGTGTGTGAAATAGGATTGCGTCAAGATAGCTCATGAGCTTTTCGTCGGAATATCGCGATACCGCGAACTCGTGTCCGGCCGCCCTAATCGCTTGTACCGCGTCAGGTTGGCGCTCGATGAGTTCCGTGATCGCGCGCAATTCCGCAAATGTCGAGAAGCGCAAGTAATGCTCGCCGGCGATGAAAAAGTAATCGAGATCGTCGGCCGCTTCCTGAACCAGCAATGCGCCTGCAAGGGGCGCTTCGAAGCTGCGGTCGGTTGCGACACAAGAGAGATCGGGCCGCATGGCAAGATTGAGCGAGCAGCCGCTCGTGCCAAGTTTCTCCATATAGGCGCGATAGCTTTCGAGCGGCGGCAATCCGTCCGCTTGATGCGTTGATAGATGCCAATCGATCGGCAGGTCATTCACGATCGATGCTGTGCGCCACAATGCGCGGTGCCAATTATAGCCCATCACGCCGCCGACAAAGCTAAGCCGGCCCGGCGCTAATCCGTTCGGCGATTTCGCGTGTCCACCGTGCACGAGAGGGGCGTGAAGAGTCTTGGCTGCAAACGCAGGTTCGCGCCAGTGTGGCATTGCAGGTGCGGTGGCCCATACTGCGTCGACATCAGTAACAGCTTCCCGCAACAGTGCTGGATCTATCTCCCAGGAATCGAGATAAAGCGCTACGACCTTGATCCCTGGCCGTTCGGCGCGCAGCCGCGTGATGAAGTCGCGGCGGGGAGCTAGCGTCCAGCTGCTTTGAACGAGTTGATCGTCAAGAATAAGGATATCGGCAGAGTGCTCGCAGCATGCGGCCAAGACACTGTCAAAATCACCCTGCACGTTGAGCCAAGATGTCGGCGCAAAGCGTGCCGGCCAGCCATAGCGCTCTGCTGCATCCATAAAGCGCGGGCCGATGTCGAGCTCTCGCGATTGTGGGTTCTGGGGGAAGATGCGCGAGCGCAGCGCAACGACGGCGCGATGTGCGACGCGCGGCGCATTTGGCGGCGGGCTCCGATATTGGATGAGTCTTGCGCCCGCCTGTCCCTCGCGCCGCATAACTTCAATGTCCGTTGGAGCTTCTCCGGACCAGTCGAACATCACGCGAAATTTAGGCGAGGCTGATTTGATCAGTTCGATCGCGCCCGGCATCAGGCACCAATCTCCGGTGCGCAGCGCGACTCCAACGACACCATACATGGCTGGGCGCAAGACTTCGGCGCAAAAGATCTCTTGCGATTGTGGGGGCAGCACATCGATCAGTCGTGCAAGTTCGCGATTGCTTTCCGTCTGTGCTGCCGGTTGCGCAAGCAGAAGCCCGCCGACGGCGCGGCCGAAGTGAGGCAAGAAGTGATCGACACCAACGCCTACGAGCGCGCTTGAAACATGATGCGCGGCGGCGAAGCGGTGAGTCTTGAGGAGGTGGCACAATAGCGTAACGAATAGGCTTGGCTCATTGGATCGCTGAACGAGCAGATTGACGATCCCCTGATACTCGCCTGCTTTGTCGAGGCGCTCGGCTTCGGCGAGAACTTCGCTCATCGCACGCTGCCGTAGAGCCTGCGCTGCCACGCGATGGTGCGCCTGAGACCCTCATCCATCGAAACGAAGTTCGTCTTGCCGAATTCCCTCGTGTAACGTGAGAGATCAAGGGAAACTTCCGCGGGTGCGCCGGCAAGGCCTGCATCTTCCTGAGGCACGCTCACTGGCACGTTAATCTCGCGTGAGATCGCGTGCGCTAGATCGAAAATGGTCAGCGTAGAAATGCCACCCACGTTGTAAATTGTGTCATTACCGCTCAACAGAATCGAGAGCAGCATTGCGGCTGCGTCCGCCACATAGAGATAGGTGCGGCGCGCTCGTCCCTGATCCATCAGGCGAATCTCGCCGTCAGTGAGGCCGCGGCGGATCAAGCTGTTTAGCACTCGCTGGTCGTCTGTACGCGTGCCCGGCCCATAAGCAAGCGCGAGCCGGCCAATGCGTGCGCGGAAGCCCTTCGTGGCGGCGGCATGGCAGATCGCCTCGCCGCACCTCTTGCCCTCGATGTAGCACGCGCGCGGGTGAGTCGGATCGGTCGTGCCGATATCCGACTCGGCGTGCGGCGTGTGCACGGAGCCACTATAGATCTCGGACGAGCTAACGAAGAGAAATGCGCCGTCTCGCGGGAGCTTGTCGATAAGAAGTGCCGTCGCTGTTGTGTTGAGGTGAATGGTCTTGACGGGATCGGCAAGAAATTTCCCGGGTTGGCCGTAGCCGGCGGCGTGGATGATGACGTCGGCGTTAGGTAACTTCCTGCACGCAACGGGATCGGCGATATCGCAAACGTGGTGATGCATCATCGCGCCTTGAAAGATCGGCGCGAGAAACTTTGGCGGAGCTGAACGGCTGACCGTATGAATCTTAATTCCGGCGCTGAAGCGGCGGTTGGCCGCCCGCAGGGCGGCAACCAAATAGACCCCAACCTGGCCCGTCGCGCCGGTGATGAGAACCGAGCGGTCATGAAGCACATGATGATCGATCTCATCGAGGATACTTGCGGCGTCATCTTCGATCGCGTCGGCGAGCGCAAGTGGTTCGGCAAGCTCAAGCATCGAGAAGCGCCTGCAATTCTTCGGCGATTCCGCCGGGTGTTAGGCCGATCGCCTCATCGTGGTCGCGGCGATGGCCGTAGTCGCGCAGAAACCGCTTTGGGACGCCGAGTGATCGAAGAAGAACTGGTCGGGGCCACAAAGCCTCAGTGATGTCGTTTGCGAGTGCGCCCCGATAATAGGGTTCGCACACAAGTACTTTTCCGTTTGGCGCGCTCTCGCGTAATGTCGCGCGATCGAACGGCGCCAGCGTCGTGTAGTGCAGCACCGAAACATCCGCATTGCCAACGGCTTCCAGCACCTTGCCGAGCAACGGCCCAACCGCAATGACGGTCGCCCGGCTGCCGGTTTTAACTATCGTTGCGCGCCCGGGCACGGCCGCGCTCGGATTGCCGTGTTCGGTTTCGCTTAAGCGGAAATAGCTTGGCCGGCCGCTCGCATAGTTTGCGGTAAGCAGCAGATCAAACTCCGTGGCGTTCCCCGGCACAATAACGTCGAGGCCTGGAATACTGCTCATTACTTGGACGTCGCCGGGGCAGTGGTGGCTGCAGCCGAGCGCTGCATAATCGTAAGACGCGCCAACGGTCACGAACACGCCGCCGAGAGCCTGATAGCCGAAATCGAGCTTGATCTGCTCGAGCGCGCGCTCGGCAAGAAACGGCGCGATCGTGTGAACGATCGGGATGAGGCCACAACGCGCTAGACCCGCAGCGGTGCCGACCATTGCCTGCTCAAGGATGCCGATATTGTAGACGCGATCGGGGAAGCGTGCGAATGCGTCTCTGAATCCGAAAACGCCGATATCACCAAGCAAGAGGCAAACGCGGTCATCGCGCTCAAGGAGGCGGGTGGTCGTTTCGACAAATTGCTTGCGCATGCTCATGAGAGGCTCGCAAGCAAAGTTGGAAGCTCAGAGGCCGTTGGTGAGCGGTGATGCCAGGCCGGGTCACCCTCCATTGCCGGAACGCCGTGTCCCTTAATCGTATTCGCGACGATGCAGAGCGGTTTTCTATCGACACGCGTGTTCAGTGCATTGAGGATAGCCGCGTGGTCGTGTCCGTCGATTTCGCAAATGACCCAGCCAAATGCCGACGCCTTGCTGGCGATATCTCCAAGATCGAGGGCGCGGTCGGTCGAGTGGTTGTAATCGATGATCGCGCACAGATTGTCGAGACGGTGATGGGCTGCTAGGGCCATTGCTTCCCACACGCTTCCTTCATTCGCTTCGCCGTCACCGATGAGGCAAATGACGCGCGCATCGCGCTTGTTGATGCGCATTCCCAGCGCCATTCCGACCGCCATCGGGAAGCCATGACCGAGCGAGCCGGTTGAAGCTTCAACACCCGGCAGTTTTCTAAAGTCCGGATGGCCTCCAAGGCGGCTCTCCAAGCTTCCGAAACCGCTCAGCTCTTGCGGCGCAATGAAGCCTTTCGCAGCAAGCACGGCATAAAGACCGAGTGAAGCGTGTCCTTTGCTGAGGACGAAACGATCGCGCGCTTCTGAGAGTGGCGCGCTAGGATCGATGCGGAGCACGCGATCGTAGAGCACCCATAAGATGTCGAGGATAGAAAAGGCGCTCGGCACGTGGCCTTCACCCGAGCGGCTGGCCGCTTCCAGAATCTGTTTGCGCAGATCGCGAAGAATTGCGGTCGTTCTCGGGTCGGCTGTGGTCACGGCAGCGCCATCCCCTTCGGCGACCAGGCGACAACTGAATAGCCGTCGATGAAGAGGCTGCCGATATAGGTGCGCCGGGCGAGATGAATATCGATTTGTCCGTCGCTCTCCAACTTTCTGAGATGTGTCAGAAATCCTTTGAGATAGTTGCGCTTTTCGAAATAACGGACCGACAGATAATCGAGGAGATTCGTCTCGTCGAGCAGCTCGGCGATCGGCTCGATATGTAAACAAAGCGCCGGGCGCTGACTTATGAGCCACTCAATGAATGGCTGGTAGCGATCCCCGGTTTGTTCGAGCGCCGCCGAGGTGTAGATAACCGCTCGCCGCTTGATCTCAAGCGAGGGGTCCGGCTCAAAGAAATTGAAGCGCAGGCCGTGCAGCTCGCCGCCCAAGCCAAGCCGGTTCAGATTTGCAATGATGCCCTGCGATGCTTCTGTCCAGTCCAAGCCATAAAGCGTGGCGCTCGGATTGACGTCGCGGACCCGAAGGAGATTGTGACCAGTTCCGCAGCCGAACTCGTAGACGGCAGACGCGTTGCGCGCATACTTATCAAATAGCCAATCCTGAATGATTGCGAGGCTGTTGCGCTCAAATTGCGGGTTGAGCGGCGCGATATAGTCTTGGCGCCAGCGAACGACATCGAATTTGCCGAAGTAGCGCGGCGTGATCGCTTCGAGATCGAACCGATCGCTGATCGCGGCGAGATTTTCGCCCCAGCCGAACTCCCACTTCGATAGGCGAGCTTCACCGGCTCGATCGAGTGCTCCACCGAGCAAAGCCTGGATGGCCGTCCGCAGCCAGCCGTCTCGCTCAGATTGAGAGAGATGCCGATAGTGGAAGTCATAAGAGCCGATCCGGCCCGCGACATAGGGGCTCACGCGCTCTCCAAACGCGATCTCGAAGTCGGCCGGCGTTAAGACTGCGACGTCCGCCTTGGCGATCGTCATTGGAGCGCTCCGGATCAGAACACGAACCGCTCATCGGCGGCGTCGGGCTTATAGAAGCGATATAGCTTCACAAGCTCGTCGATTGTTGCGCTGAGATCGATGGTGCAGTCGAACCCCAGCTTCTTGATCCTATCGAACGACACGACAAAGTTGCGCGAATCCTTGTCGGGCATCGTGCTCAAGATGATGTCACACTCGACGTGCTTCTTGATTTCGTGGGCGATCTGCAGCTTGCTGTAGTTGAGCTTCTCGCTGCCGAGATTGTAGATGCTTCCGGCCATTTCTCTTGTCTTGTCGATCGCCATCATATAACCGCGCACGCAGTCATCGATGTGGATGAAGGTGCGCTTGGCATCGGCAAAGTAAAGCACCAAGCTGCGGTCATAAATTGCGCGGGCCACAAAGTCGTTGACGAGCAAGTTTGAACGCATCCGCGGCGCAACGCCCATGACAGTCGCAACTCGGAATGCGACGGTACGATCATGCTCGTTGAGGCAAATCAGCTCGCCTTCTCGCTTGGTGCGAGTGTAGATGCTGTTCGGAGAAAGAGTTGTCGTCTCGTCGACGATCATGTCTGGCGCCACCTCATACATGGCGGTCGTCGAAGCGAATACTAGGAGCTGCTGCGGCGAGAGCGCCTTTACAAGGCGCTGCGTGGCTTCAACATTGACGGCGTAAGCGACACCAGGATTTGCGATACAAGCCGGAAAACCACTAATTCCGGCGAGGTGAATGATCGTATCGAATTTCGAGACGAGATCGGCGAGATTGTCGCGGACGTCTTTGCGGATCACGTTAAGCCGCGGATGGGTAACGAGATGCAGAACCGGCGCGAATCCGAAATAGAACGTGTCGAGAATCGTGACCTCGTGGCCGCGATTGAGCAGCTCCTGAGTGATCTTGAGGCCCTTGTAACCGCCACCGCCTGTTACGAGACATTTCACGACCAGGTCCTCCAGTAGAAAGCCA
>JBAQHC010000724.1:0-5732 GCA_049288095.1 Alphaproteobacteria bacterium
GTTCGGATTCACTGTTCTGCAACACTGATTGCGATAACTGGGGAGCATTATGCGCAAGTTTTTCCTTGCGGGTACAGCGCTCGCGACACTGATAGCTATTGCCTCGCCGGCATTTGCCGACGATGCGGCGGTGCTCAAGCAGCTGGAGCAAATGCAAAAGCGCTTGGACGCGCAAGAGCAAAGCATTGTCGCACAAAAGGCCGAAATCGCGAAATTGAAGGCGGAGCTTGCGGCGGGCAAGGCGAAACCTGTTCCGTCAGCGTCGGTCGCACCGGCCTCGCCTGCTTCGATCGCCGAGCTGTCTGAAACCGTCCTCGCACAACAGGCGGAGATAGACGATCTCAAGACACAGTCCAAGCAATCGAAAATCAGGTCATCCGAAGCGCCAAGCTTCACAATGACGAATGGCCGTCCAACCTTTCAAACCGCATCCGGCAATTTCAGCGCGGCGCTGCGTTCGCTCGTGCAGGTCGATGGTGGCTATTTCATGCAGAATTCGTCAGCGCCGGCTGGCGCAAACGATCTCAACAGCGGCACGAATTTCCGGCGCGCGCGCATCGGCCTTTCCGGCAAGCTATTCAATGTTTGGGAATATTATTTCCTCTACGACTTCGGCGGCTCGGGCGTCGAGAGCTCGGTCATCTCCTCGGCCTATCTGCAGTTCGATGCACCCGGCGGCGTTGTGATCCGTGCCGGCGCGTTCCCGCCCTACGCATCGCTTGAAGATAGCGAAGGCGCGGCCGATCCACTGTTCTTGGAAAAAGCGAGCGCGGTTGAGATCACGCGCAGCCTTGCCGGCGCGGACGGGCGCATGGCGGTTGCCGTCATCGATGCGCAGCCGAGATATCTCGTGTCGCTCGCTTACACCGGCAGCAAGGTCGGGCAGTCCGGTATGTTCGATGAGCAGCAGGGCGCTGTTGGCCGATTGGCTTTCGCACCCTGGGTCTCGCCGCAGTCGAACGCGGTTATCGGCATCAATGGCAGCTATGTGTTCGATACGGCAGACGCAACCGCGGGGCCGAATCCGACATCGGCAGGCATCAACTACCAAAACAGCCCGGAATTACGTGTCGACGACGAAGGCACGGGCGGCGCTTCGCTCAACCTCGTAACGACCGGCAATATCAATGCTGAGACCGCCTATCACTGGGGCGCGGATGCGGGCGCCAACTGGAGGAGCCTTTACACCGAAGGCGGCTACTATGAGTTCGGCGCCGATCGCCGCGGCGTGGGTGCCGCAGGCTCCGATCCCGTGTTCTCAGGCTGGTATGCCGAGGCTAGCTGGGTGCTCACCGGCGAAGCGCACCGCTACGACAGCTCAAGCGCGGCCTTCCGCTCGCCACAACCTGCTGACCCGGTGAACGGATCGCTTGATGGCTGGGGTGCCTGGGAAGTCGCCGCGCGCTATTCGACGATCGATCTCAACTACCACAAGGGCGTTGCAGGCGCCGCAACACCGATTGGCGGCATCAGAGGCGGCGAACAAAGCATCTGGACAGCGGGCATCAACTGGTATCCGAACAACGCGCTCCGCTTCTTGCTCAACTACCAGCGAGACCAAATCAGACGCTTGAGCGCGACGGGCGCGCAAGCAGGGCAGAGCCTGGATGCGATTTCGCTGCGCCTGCAAGTTCAGCTTTAGAGATGTTCTTAAGGATAGAACCGTGCCGTAATTGCGAGCAGAGCGAAGCAATCCGCCCTTCGAGGCACGGACTTCGTCCGCGCGCCTCAGGGTGACGTCATGGTGAGGTGCTCGGCAAAGCCGAGCCTCGAACCATGGATCGCCACGGCGGCTTCGCCGCCTCGCGATGACACGGGGACGGCCTATTCCGGACTGTAGAGCGCACTCCGAAAAAGAAATGGCCGGGAATGTCCCGGCCATTTGCATGCGTGCGAACCGATATTTGATCAGCCTGCAGGCGTTTGCGCGCTGCCGTTGACGGCGGTCAAGACTGGATTGTCGACCTCCGCAACCGCCTCATTCACTGTTGCACGAACGCATGCCATGTGATCGGCACGGCGGCCAAGATCATTCTCCGGGTAATAGCCACACAAACGATCCGCCACATTCCTGATGCGCGAAAGCAGAACCTTTGCGCCAGCCTGCGTCGACACATCGAGATCCGAATAGTTGATCTTCACCGACGGGCCCGTTGAGTTCGTGCTCTCCGAGGCGCCGACCTTCACCGTGTTCGACGTGTCTTTCGCCGAAGCCGATACGCTTACCGCACCGATGCTGAGAATCAGTACTGAAAGAGGAATCAGCCGCTTGAACATTTTCATCTCCTACCGCGTTGCCTGCTGTTATCTAACCAAAGCCGCGAGCGCGACGGCATCAATCCAGATCACATGTTCGTATGAGTTTTATGTCGTGTACGAATTATTCACCGTTCCGCCTGCCCATCTCAAATAGGAGCGGGGGCGCGCAACTGCAACGACACGCAAGAAGCAATTTCTGACAAAGTTTCAGAGGTCGATTTCGCGCTACACGGGGACGTGAACAAGAAGGCACTGGTGGCGCGGCGACGCCAGTTTCAGAAACTGAGACTAAGTCAGGTGCCTGCGAATCCTCCATCACGCATTCGCCTGTACATGAAGTCCGCGATCCGCAAAATATTTTCTACGATGGCTGGTTCCAAATTCGGGTCAGGCGGAAGCCGGAGCTCCGGATTCTGGTTCGATTTGGTAAGCCAGATCTGTGTTGCTGAATCTATACAGGCCGCCTTGAGGGTTTCGTCTGTTGTCGCCATGGCTTAAGCCTCCGTAGAGTAATACTCCAGGTCACAAGTCAAGTTCGCACCACACGGGAACGTGATCAGAGGGCTTTTCCCAACCGCGCGGACGCGTGTCGATGGCTGCCGTTTTGAGGTGATCGGCCGCCTGTGGCGACAACAATATATGGTCGATTCGGATGCCGTGATTTTTCTGCCACGCACCGGCCTGATAGTCCCAGAACGTGTAAAGGCCCGGCTCGGCGTGACATGCACGCAGCGCATCCGTGTAACCAAGATTTGTCAGCGTGCGGAAATGCGCGCGCGTCTCAGGCAGAAAGAGCGCGTCCTTCGCCCAGAGCTTTGGGTCCCAGACATCGTGCTCGGTTGGGATGACGTTGTAGTCGCCTGCGAGCACGGTTGGTTCCTCGAGCGCGAGCAGGCGCTTTGCGTGCTTTGTCAGCCGATCCATCCAAGCGAGCTTGTAATCGTACTTTTCGCCGGGCGCCGGATTGCCGTTGGGCAGATAGATTGAAGCGACGCGCACAGGGCGCTTATCGCTCATGATCACGGCTTCCAGATAACGCGCGTGGTCGTCCGCATCGTCGCCCGGTAGATGCGGTGTCACGTCCTCGATCGGCCGCTTGGCGATGATTGCGACGCCGTTATAGCTCTTCTGCCCATGCACCGCGCTGTTGTAGCCGAGGGCGCTGAACTCGAGCGTCGGGAATTGCTCATCAATGAGCTTGATTTCCTGCATACACAAAATGTCAGGCGCAAAGTCCTTGACCCATTGGGTCACGGCATCCATGCGGGCCTTGAGCGAGTTGACGTTCCAAGTGGCGATGCGCATGGGGGCTCGATGAAACTTAGGCAACGCGCGCGCGATCAATAAGCTTTTCCAGGCTACGGTACTGTCCGGATACACGCTTGGCTTTGATGAAGGGATTGTCTGGGTCAGAAAGTATGTCGGCGAGCGACCCGCTCAGATAGGCTTTGTCAGACTCGGCGAGCGCCGCCGCTCCTTCGATCGCTTCAGACTGTTTGACGACATTGTTGAGTCGACGAAGCACTTCGGCGCGCTCGTCACGGTTGGCCCCGGCTCCTTGTTTGGTTGCCAGATAGAACCGCATGATGTCGGTGAATGACGCCGCGCCCGAAATTGAAATCGTGCCGGCCTTGAGTGTGACCATCTCGCCGTTCAGATAGCTTTTGAACTGCCGCCCCATATGGCCAAGAAAGTTCTCATAGTCGAGCAGAACCAAACGTCCAAGACGATTCGTTGAAAGATATGATTTAGCGCGAACCGTCTCGGAAAGAGCAGAAACTTCCGTGTCCAGCGTGGCGACATCGTTGCGTAGGGAGTCAATGTAACGCTCATTGATCGCTCTGCGAGCCGCCGCCGTCGAGAGCGCAGCATCGACGTCGTTGAGCAACTTGCCCAGCGTCTCGTCCACTATCGCTGAAAGGCTGTTAGCTGCAAAGCTCAGCTTTCCAGCCCGAATGGAATCAATATCTGCCTGCGACAGGCTGAGTTCCGGGTTTGCGGCGTGCGCCTTTTCCAAGATGTCGGCCAATATGCTGGCCGCGTTCGAATTCCTCCTAAGGTCATATTGGTTGAAACCGAAGCTGAGTCCGTTGAGCCCGTTGGTCATCTTGGCATCGCTTAGGCAATAAGCAACGCGACCACCCGCGGACTCGTTTTCGAGAAATACTGCATTTAGCTCGGTCAGCAGCTGATCCTGAGCGGCAACGATTTCCGGAAGCGCGGTGACAGGAGGGCCGGAGCAGCGCGGCAGGTCGACGGCCAAGGCCGGTGTCACGCTGCAGGCTAGGACGCATATGCCAAAGCTTAGCGATCGCATGGCCTCCCCCGGTTCCAGCGGAAAGCCTAACCACACTGCAAGAGGCACCGCAAATTCCGCTTCGGCCTGTTAAACCGAAAAGCTAGTACCGCAGCCGCAGGAGGATTTGGCGAGCGGGTTGTTGATCTTGAAGGATTGGCCAATGAGGTCGTCGGCGAAGTCGACCTCCGAGCCGCGCATATATTCGAGCGATACCTCGTCGATCAGAAGCCTGGCGTTGCCGTTCTCGATGAAGAGATCGTCCGCAGCACGCGTGTCATCGAAGGTGAAGCTGTAGGAGAAGCCCGAGCAGCCGCCCCCGGTGATCGAGATACGCAGCATGGTGCCTTGGGGCTCACCGGCCAAAATCTCGCCGATGCGCTTGGCCGCCCTTGATGAAATCGTCACAGGCGCCTGGTCCAATACGTCGCTCATCTGCTCACCCTCAGGGCGGGATTCGACACCGCCCGGCTTCACAACTATTTAAGGCCGGTAGTGGCACCGGCCAAGGGCCGCTTGCCAAAGAGGCTGAATTTGAACATTTCCCTGCCGCCCGGCCGCGCCCCTTATGCCAGCAATCCGGCGGAAAGCCGCGGCCGCCGCACTCCCGAGCCGGAAAGCCCGACCCGTACGCCGTTCCAGCGCGATCGCGACCGGATCATCCATGCCGGGGCGTTCCGACGCCTAAAGCATAAAACCCAAGTGTTCGTAGCGCATTACGGCGATTATTACCGGACCCGCCTGACCCATTCCCTCGAAGTCTCTCAAATCGCCCGGACTTTGGCCCGCTCGCTGCGGCTCGATGAGGACCTCGCCGAGGCGCTGGCGCTTGCCCATGATCTCGGTCATCCGCCGTTTGGCCACGCCGGGGAGGACGCGCTTCAGGTTTGCATGGCGCCCTATGGCGGCTTCGACCACAATGCTCAGACGCTTCATGTGATTACTGAGCTTGAGGCGCGATATGCCGAATTCAACGGGCTAAACCTGACTTGGGAGACGCTCGAAGGGATCGCCAAGCACAATGGCCCGCTGATCGGCCCGCACGCTAAGCCGCTGCCGGAGCTGCTCGCGGCTTACAATGCGCAGCAGGATCTCGAGCTTGGAACCTACGCTTCGGCCGAGGCGCAGGTGGCCGCGATCTCGGACGACATCGCCTACAACAACCACGACCTCGATG
>JBAQHC010000725.1:0-1551 GCA_049288095.1 Alphaproteobacteria bacterium
GAACGGTCTCGCCGACCAGTTCGTCTACGATGTGCAGAAGGCGCGCAATGGCGACGTGTGGATCGCGACCTGGTCGGGAGTGAACCGGGTGCGCGGCGGGGCGCTGGACGATCCCGCCAAATGGGACACGTTCACGGTGGAAAACACCTCCGGCGGCCTGCCCAACCCGTGGGTCTATAACCTGGCCGAAGGCAGCAACGGCGAGATGTGGTTCGCGACGGAGGAGGGACTCGCACGTTACCAGAAGGGCGCCTGGAAACATTGGAAACACAGCGACGGCCTCGGGGCGCCTTACGAGCTGGTGCGCGACGCCATCCAGTTCACCAGCGATCCGGCCGAGGCTTCCCAGCACCACGCGCAGCAGAAGGCGGAGCAGGGCATCGAGGACCTCAAGGTCGCCTACAATCCGAATTACATCATCTCCCTGGCGGTGGATCGCGACGGCACTGTCTGGTGCGGTACCTGGGGCGCCGGGCTCGCCCGTTTCGACGGCAAGACCTGGAAGAATTTCACCACGGCGGACGGGTTGCCCGCCAATCATATCTTCATGTTATATCAGGACAAGCAAGGCCAGCTCTGGATCGGTACCAGCCAGGGGCTGGCGCGCCTCAACAGCGACGGCAGCACGTTCGAGGTGATGACCACGGCGGACGGCCTGTTCGCCAACAACGTCTTTTCCATGGCGCAGTCCGACGATGGGACCCTGTGGGTCGGCAGCTTCGGCGGGGTTGCGCGGATAGCGGGAGGCGGATGATCCGGGATCACCGCCGCCGCCCGCCGGTCCGCCCCGCATGAAGGGTCTGGGCCGCCGTGTCGCGCTGCTGATCGCCGCTGTCCTGCTGGTTTTGCTGCTTGCGGCGGGTTTCGTCGCCGATCATCTGTTCACCCGGTTTTCTTACCAGGATGGCGCGGCACAGACCCGTACCCTGTGGTGGTTCGCACTCGCGCTGATCGGCGCGGTCGGAGCAGGTCTGTGGGCGGTCATGCACCTCGGCGTAAACCGCATGACCCGCGTGTTCAATCGCATGCAGGAACAGCTCACCGTGTCGGAGCACCGCATCCGCGCCGTGCTCGACAATATCGTCGACGCCGTCCTCTATATGAACGAGTACGGCGTGATCGAATCCTCCAATCCGGCCGCACAACACTTGTTCGGATACGGTGCGGACGAATTGCGCGGCAAGGGTATTGTCGAGTTGCTGCCGCTCCCCGCTGGCGCGGAAGCGGTGGCAGGGGAAGGTCTTCCCGCGCATATCTCCGGTACGAACGGAGAGACGCGCGAAGTGAGCGGGCGCCATAAGAGCGGCGCATTGTTCCCGCTCGAGATGACCATGAGCCGGATGTCGATTCACGGCCGGCCGCATTTTGTCGGCATCATGCGCGATATCACCCAGCGCCGCGAGCAGCTGGCGACGCTGCGCCATCAGGCCCTGCACGACGCCCTGACCGGGCTGCCGAACCGGACGCTGCTGCTGGACCGCGTGGAGCAGGCTATCCGCGGCGCCCGACGCAATCATCAGCCGCTGGCCCTGATGATTACCGACCTCGATC
>JBAQHC010000726.1:0-4813 GCA_049288095.1 Alphaproteobacteria bacterium
CGCTCATGAACAGGAAGCGCGCCGCCATCAACCCGAAAATCACGCCCGCGATCGCGAGCGCAACCGAGGCCACAACATATCCGCCGGCGATCGCCAAGCTCTCGTTCTGGATCAGACGCACGGCGTCAAGCGAGAACGCCGAAAAAGTGGTGAAGCCGCCGAGGATGCCGGTGGTGAGAAACAAGCGCAGATCAGGGTCGTGCGTGCGCCCCTCGAACGCGCCCGTGATCAGGCCCATCACAAAGCCGCCGATGATGTTCACCGCCAGCGTTCCCCACGGCAGCCGCGGGCCCAGCACAGCGGCGGCCAGCAGAGTCGTCAGATAGCGCGCGATTGAGCCGATGCCGCCGCCGATTGCAATGAAAATAAGTGTTTTCACCATGGCCGGACCATATAGAGCGAGCCCATGCGCGATCTCAAGCGGCTGGCTTCAAGCGCTTGGCCATGAAGATGTCAGGCTTTCCCGGGCCGTTCGCATCCGGCAGAGTGCCGACAATCGTAAATCCGACCTTGAGGTAAAATCTGAATGGGTGACCACCCGTGTTTCGGATTGCTGCAAGCTTTCCCAACACGTCCGGGTAAAGATCAACACCGCCAATGCTTGTTCGGCAGTCATGGTCATCGCTGCCCAGCCAAAGTGTAGAAGCGCCCCGCTTGGCGGCCTCGCACTCAAGATCAGCGACAAGGGCACGGCCTACACCGCGGCCTCGTGCGCCGACTGCTACAACAAGCGGGTGAAGCTCGAAGACGTGGCCGTGATATTCAGGCAAGCCGCCGATCAAGCCGATTGGCGCCTCGTCTTCACTGAAGGCAACGCGCGCAATGCAGCTCGGCTCACGCAGTTGTTTGAGCGGCCGCTGAGCACCCTCATAGGTTTCATAGTCAGAGCCCAAGCCTCCAAAGCCATCTTTGATCATCTCAACAAGGGCAGCGCGCAGAGTTTGAGAGCAGTCCGCAAGATCGCGAATGATCACCTGCATTCGAGTTCACTTGTCTTTAGCTTCTCGTTTAGCCCGCACACCGGCCCAATGTTCGAGGCGCTTCCGGATCTCGCGCTCAAATCCACGGTCCGGCGGATTGTAGAAGCTCTGTCGTTCCATTTCGTCAGGAAAGTAGTTCTGGCCGGAGAATGCTTCTTCCGTGCCGTGGTCATATTCGTAGCCCGCGCCATAGCCCAAATCCTTCATCAACCGCGTCGGCGCGTTGAGGATGTGCTTGGGCGGATCGAGCGAACCATGTTCTTGCGCAGCGCGCTTGGCTGCGCCGAGAGCCGCGTATCCGGCGTTCGATTTTGGCGCGGTCGCGAGATAGATCACGGCCTGCGCGATCGCGAGCTCACCTTCCGGGCTGCCCAGGAAATCATAAGTTTCTTTCGCGGCCAGCGCCTGGAGCGCGGCATTGGGATCGGCCATGCCGATATCTTCGTAGGCGGCGCGCACCAGCCGCCGCGCGATGTAAAGCGGCTCCTCGCCGCCTGCGAGCATGCGCGCAAGATAATAAAGCGCGGCATCAGCATCCGATCCCCTAATCGACTTGTGGAGCGCACTGATGAGATTGTAGTGGCCCTCGCGGTTCTTGTCATAAAGCGGCGCGCGCCGCTGAACTGCTGCCGCGAGCCCCGCGGAATCGATCTTGCCATCGCCCTCAACGCCCGCGAGATCTTCAACGAGGTTGAGCAAGAAACGGCCATCACCATCAGCCATCGCCTTGAGCGCCGCGCGCGCGTCATCCGTGAGCGGAAGAGTCTTACCGTAGAATTTTTCGGCGCGTGCAAGAAGCGTATCGAGCGCTGCATCATCCAAGCGCTTGAGCACCAAGACTTGGGCGCGCGACAGCAAAGCGCTGTTGATCTCGAAGCTCGGATTTTCGGTCGTCGCGCCGACGAGAACGACGGTGCCGTCCTCGACCACCGGCAAGAAGCTGTCGAGCTGTGCGCGATTGAAGCGATGAATCTCGTCAACGAACAAGAGTGTGCCACGGCCCGCGAGGCGCCGCGCTTTCGCGGTCTCGAAGACTTTGCGCAGATCAGCGACGCCCGAGTAGATTGCCGAGACAGCCTCGAAGTCGAGCTTCACAGCGCCGGCGAGCAACCTAGCAATCGTGGTTTTTCCGGTTCCGGGTGGCCCCCACAGGATCATGGAAGAAAGCCGGCCTTGCGCGAGCATGCGGCCAATCGGGCCTTGCGGGCCGAGCAGATGATCCTGACCGACAACCTCAGCGAGCGACTTGGGGCGCAACTCTTCCGCCAGCGGACGATCTGGCGCCGCTTTCTCAAGTCCGGCGGCTTCGAAGAGATTGGCCATCTAGTTCAGATGAATAACTGTAGGACTCTTCCACACGATCGAATCTCGATTTACCGAGCGAACAGTTGTCGACGCCGCGTATATAGCGAAACCGAGGATAGCCCAGGTACCAATCATCAACATGAACTTGGTTGTTAGCGAGTGGTCATAGCCGGGCGTTGGCAACCATGGGATCAACCTCTTTCCAGTTGCCTCCAAGATCAACCTGTTCAAACTGCCGACAATCACATAAGCCAAAATCGCCAGCGCGATCACAAAGGCCCAACGCGAGCCAAACTGAGCGGCTGACACGAAGAAGGAGATCACGACAAGCGCGGCGCCGAATGTCAGTGTCGATATTATCGCGAGAACGATGTAGAGAAACTTCAAAGAGGGCGGATCGACTTTGTACATAGCAGTCACAACCTTTAGTGCGTCAATCTACCGAGTTTCAGGCTTGGAACGTCGCGTTTATCAGCTGGCCGCCGCGATTGATTTGAACGCGCCACGTGTGCACCGCGGGCGCAAGCGCCTTGGTCAAATCATCGACGGTCTTGACCGGGACACCATTCACTGAGCCGATGATATCGCCCTTAGCAAAACCATATTGCTGCGCAATGCTGCGCGGCATTGTCTCGATCACCATCACGCCGCGCACTTTGTACTCAAGCCCATATTGATCATTCACAGCCGGAGACAAGTTAATCACCTTGGCGCCTGCAAGCGGCTGCTGGCCCTGCAACACGGTTTCCTGGCGCGGCGGAATTTCCGGTGGCGTAGTAAGCGTCAGATTGGCGTGAACCACCTGACCCTTGCGCGCAAATTCGATTGGCACCGTGGCGCCCGCCTTTTGCGTTGTGATGCGATAACGAACACCAGTCATGTCGTTCACGGCAAAGCCATTAATCGAATTGATGAGATCACCCACAGCAATGCCTGCTTTGCTCGCGGGGCTATTCGGCTGAACCGAGGTGACCAAGACGCCGTGCGGCCGATCAAGCCCCAGGCTTGCGGCGAGTTTCGAATCCACTTCCTGGCCATCAGCGCCAAGCCATGGGCGGACAACGCGGCCTGCGGAGAGCGCTTGATCCACCACGAGTTTGACCATATTGGCTGGGATCGCAAAGCCAACGCCGTTGGAGCCGCCACCGCGCGAATAGATCGCCGTGTTGATGCCGAGAAGATTGCCGTCAAGCCCGACAAGCGCGCCACCCGAATTGCCCGGATTGATCGGCGCGTCCGTCTGAATGAAGAACTGATAGTCCGAAATGCCGACTTGCGTACGCGCGAGTGCCGAGACGATGCCGCTGGTCACCGTTTGGCCGACGCCAAACGGATTGCCTATCGCCAGAACAAGATCGCCGACCTGCGCTCGATCGCTGTCGGCAAAGCCGATGATCGGCAGCGGCTGCCCTTTCGTGTCGATTTTCAGTATCGCAATATCGGTTTGCTCGTCGGCGAGCGCGACCTTGGCGGCGAATTCGCGCCGGTCGGCAAGCGCAACCGTGAGCTCATCGCCGCCCGCAATCACGTGATTGTTGGTTACGATAATCCCGTCCGAGCGCACGATGACGCCCGAACCGAGCGATTGCTCGATACGCTGGCGCGGCACCCCGAAGAAGTTCGGACCGCCGAATTGTGCCCAAAAATCATCGTCCATGAAAGGCGAGCGCGTCTGAACGACGCGGCGGCTATAGACGTTGACGACGGCAGGCGCCGTCTTCGTAACGACCGGTGCAAAAGACAGCTGCACTTGCGCCGCCGATTGCGGCAACATGCGCGCTTGGCTCGGCGCGACCACATTATCGGCGGATACAGCGCCGGAAGTAAGACAAAGCACACCGAGCGCAATGCAAGATGCACGGAACCAGTTAAGTCTCATAGCCTCTCTCCGCGCCGTTATTTTCAGCCGCACGCCTCAATTGTTGGGAATAGTAGCCGCGCCGCCGGGCGAGCAAATCGCGACGGTGAGCTCGCATTCCGTGCCGCCGTACTGCTGACAGACTTTGATCGCCCAGTTCGTCGCAATCGTTTGTGTGTTGCCCCAGCCCGTGCCCCAGGCCGAGCCTTTGGCGTCCTTGGCAAGCGCGCCGCACGCATCCTTGAACCACAGTGCCGACTGGCATGAGTCAGGGTTCGACTTCGTCTCGTCGCGGCAGCTTTTCAGCGCTGCGTTCTCGGCGTCCTGCTGCGTCGGCTGATCTGCGACAGCCGCCGAATTATCGGACTCCGGCGAATAGGCTATTGCGCCATAGGGCCCCGCAGCCAGCGCCGGACCCACAATCATGACAAAAGCTGCAATTAGCGTTGCATTCCGAAGCATCGCCCCTCTCCTAGCGGATAGGACGAGCTTAGCGCGCAGCGAGCAAAAAGTTGATGCCGGAACCTCAGGCTTCTTCCGTCTCGGCGGCCACCGTAACGGGCCCGGAGTCCTTGCCTTTCGCCTCGGGGTCGCGGTCCACCAGCTCAATGACGGCCATGGGCGCGGCATCCGAATAGCGGAAGCCGGCCTTGAGCACGCGGGTATACCC
>JBAQHC010000727.1:0-8521 GCA_049288095.1 Alphaproteobacteria bacterium
ATTGGGCTGGTACGGCGTGCTCGAAACACGCGACTGACGCTCAGCCGCTATCGCGTTATTGCCAGACGACACCTTTGCGCTTGAGATTTCGGGGAGCCAGCGGCTTGGCGGCGGAGAAATCCTCAAGCCGGTTCGGCGAACCGAACAAGAACCCCTGACCAAGTTCAACGCCATACTGGACGAGCCGCGCCGCCTGTTGCTCGGTCTCGACCATTTCGCCGATCGAACGAATGTTGAGCTCGACGCACATTTGAACGATAGCGCGCACGATGGCAGCATCTGCGCGTTTGTCGAGCATGGCACGCACGAACCGGCCATCGATCTTCAGGGCATCGACCGATAGATTTTCCAGATAGGAAAGCGAGGATGCGCCCGCACCGAAATCATCAAGGCAAACCCGGACACGCTGGCGGCGAAATTCCTGAATGACATTTTCGGCCCGGGCAAGATCCGTCAATCGCTCAGTCTCCGTGATCTCGATCATCAGTTGAGGGCAGATGGTGGCCTGCTGGTCCAGAAGCTTGCGGAAGGCGCCCAAGAACATGTCGTTGTCGACCGATCGCGCTGAAAGATTGAGCGCAATCGTCGGCTTAAGGCCCCTTGCATTGGCTTCCGCGAGCGCTGCAATAACCTTGGAGACAACGAGGAGATCGAAGTCGATCGCCAGACCGGTCTGCTCAGCGAAGCGCACGACGCCGCTCGGCCCTTCCTCGTCATGGGGCCGGCACAGTGCTTCCCAATGATGCACGCGCCTGTCCCGCAGAGTGACGATAGGCTGATAGGCAATGCTGATCTTGCCCTCGTCGATCGTATCCCGCACGGCCGCCACGCGCGCAACTGTGTGACTCACAAGCTCGTGCATCACATCATTCATGCTTGCCGGGTGAAACTCGCCGAGACCCTTTTCCGCAAAGCTGTTGATTGCAAACCGTAGCACTTGGGCCATCTGTTCCGCCTTCAGCCCGGAGCCGGCAAGCGGCGTCGTCCAATGCCCAACCCGAAGACCGGCGCCCGTTGGGTCTGCCTTCCGGCTGGCTTCGTTAAGGCGCGCATCAATCTCGGCCGCATCGACTTTGGCGCCGTGCACGACGCCGAGCTTATCCGCCCCGATTCGACCGGCCGCGGCCCCGTCCACCGACGCCGCCCGCAACACCGCCCCCGCCTCGCCGATAAAATCATCGAGCGAATTGGTGTCGAGCCGCCGTGCAAGAGCGTCAAGGTCGCCAAGCTCAATCATCGTAAGTTTCGAGCCCGGATGTTGGCTTTGCGCCTGCGCAGCCGCGCCTGCAAACCCCTCTCCGTTCAACAGGCCGCTTTGCACATCGACAAGCGCACGCTCAATTTCCTCTTGAGCATTCCGCACGCGCCTCATGATGGTGACAAAATAGCGTGGCGTCGTGCCATCCAACCTGTAGGCGGAATAGTTCACCGGGTTATCCTGGCCCTGCTCCGGCCGGAGCGCGCTGGCAATCGGGCCCAGCCGCGCATTTGGCCTAAGGCCGGCTATGGCCGCCGCAACCAAGGGCCTGTCACGCGCTTCGAAGAGCGCGGCTACCGGGCTGCCGATGATCGATTGCTCGCCGCGTCCGATAAGATTTCGGACAGCGCCGGAGGCAAACACGACGCTGAATTTCGCGTCGAGCTCCAGCAGCACATCCGCATTTGCGAACGAGAAGGCAAGCAGGCGTTCCCGGTCCAGCGTCGCGGCGTTGGTTGGTTGGGCCGACACGCGTTCCTCTTGAATTCGCTGCCCATTTTGCGGCCAAAAGGCAAATGGGACGCTAAGATTGAGGAAAATGGGCGGTTATGCGGCCGTTACGCGCATGACGCAGTTTCGCTAATCCGGCGTTAGGAAGGTGAAAATAGCCTTGCGCCAGACCGGCGATTCAGTAAATACAAGGCGCCCCGCGCCGCCGTGGCCACCCCACGCGGCGGTCTGGACGCTGCCACAATGAATGAGACTATTTCCCAACTGCGTGCGGGACGCCCGCGCGCGATACCCTTCGGCACCGCCGCGCATGATGCACCGGCGGAGGATACCGATTTTTCCCAGATCAAGCCGATCGACCGGCTCCCGGACAAGCCGATCCCGTTCATCTTCTTCCTGCTTAAGAGCCACTTCGTGTGGAACATCGTCGCGATGACGGTGGTCATCGTGCTGGCGACTTTCACCGATAGCTTCGGTCCGCGGATTTTCGGCTCAATCGTCAATGGTGTCGCGAAAGTTGCAGGCCACGGGGTTTCCGCATGGACCGACGGCCTCACAATGCTGTTCGTTTGGATCGGCGTGCTGTGGATCTCAGGCTCGCTGCTCTATCGCTTGTTCGAATGGATCGACCTGCATACGAGCCCGCAGCTGCGTGCGCTCGCGCAGCGCTACATGTTTGGCTATTTGCTCGGTCACTCGCACCGCTACTTCCAGGACAACTTCGCCGGTAAGCTCGGCCAGCGCGTCAAAGCGGGCGGCCAGGCCGGCCTTCGTATCATGGGCATGATCTTCTTCGATTTGACGCGCCTCATCATCGTTATGGTGGTGGCTTGCACATTGCTCTTTCTGCAGCGGCCGTCTTACGCGATCACGCTCATTGTCTGGACCGCCGCCTATCTCGCGATCTCGGGCACGCTGGCACGGCGGTGCGTGACGCTTTCCAAGAAGCTGTCAGATGAAATGTCGACGGTGACGGGGCGGCTCATCGACGCGATCTCAAATGCCGATATCATCCGCGCTTTCTCGAAATCCGTGTTCGAGAAGAATTTCCTCGTGCGCTTTCTTCGCCGCGAGATGAGCGCTTCGATGCGCCTGCGCACCTTCATGGTGATGATGCGCCAGTTCATGCAGGTCGCCACAATCCTCCTCATGATGACGCTCACAGTGCTCGCGGCGCGCGATGTTATCGCTGGCACGGTATCGCTCGGTTCGTTCACGATGATCTACATGCTCTCAAACATGGTTGCGATGAGCGTGCAAAACCTCTCGTTCCAGATGCTGTCCTATTTCGAGGAAATGGGCACGCTTTCGGAAGCGCTAGAGCTCGTCACGCACCCGCATGAGATTCCCGATGCGCCTGGCGCCAAGGCGCTCGTTGTCGAACGCGGCACGATCGAGCTTCAGAACGTGGTCTTCCACCACCACGACGGTACAACGCTGTTTAAGGATCTCAATTTGAAGATTCGGCCCGGTGAGAAGGTCGGCCTTGTCGGCCACTCCGGCGCGGGCAAATCAACTTTGATGAAGCTCATTAGGCGGCAATATGTGCCGCTCGAGGGCCGCATTCTGGTCGACGGACAGGATATCGCTTATGTGACCTCCGACAGCCTCAACGAGGCGATCGCCGAAGTCCCGCAAGCAGCAAGCATTTTCCACCGCACGATTAGAGAGAATATTCGCTATCACAACCCCAAAGCGGACGAGGGCGATGTTATCCGCGCGGCCAAGCTTGCGCACGCGCATGAGTTCATCATTGCGCGGCCGACGGGTTACGACACGATTGTCGGCGAGCAAGGCATCAAGCTTTCGGGCGGTGAGCGGCAACGCATCGCGATCGCCCGCGCGTTTCTCAAGAATGCGAAAATCCTCATCCTGGATGAGGCCACTTCATCGCTCGATTCCGAAAGCGAGCATCTTATTCAGTCAGCGCTGTTTAAATTGATGGAGGGCCGCACGGTGCTTGCGATTGCGCACCGGCTTTCGACCATCGTTGGCATGGACCGCATTCTCTACATGGAGAACGGCCGGATTGCAGAGGAAGGCAGCCACGCCGAGCTTGTCGCCAAAGGCGGCGCTTATGCACGGCTATGGCAGCGCCAAGTCTCGGGCTTTATCGCAGCGTAGAGCCGCTCGGCCCCGAACTATCGGCGACGATGCTCGAGCGCGGCTCGCGGCTGCGGAACGGCCCCCAGCCGCGGCGCACCACATTGAACTGATAGCGTACCGTGAGGCCGCGGCTCCAAATCGGCTTGCCGTTCTTACGCGCTGGCGCATAGACCGCCTGATCGATGGCCGCAAGCGCCTGCGCTTCGAATGCCTCGCGCGCACGGCCATTGTTGAACCCGATCACGCGCGCATGTTCCACATTGCCGCGCGGATCAACATCATAGGCGACCTCGATCCAACCCTCGACGCGCTGCTGAAATGCATCGGTCGGAAAATCGGGTAGCGGGCGCGTGATTGCGCGCGCGCCAATATTGGAGGAGTCATCACGCTGTGCGGAGCGCTTTGACGAGACGGTATCGATCGAAGCGACTTGCGACGGCGCCAAGCTTTGGAGCCCCACCAACAATTGTGGGCTCGGCTCGCCGGTTGCCTCCTCGCCGAGCGACTGTTGAGCGGTGAGGATTGCGGCGCGGGTTTGCACGCCGATAATGCCATCAACCATGCCACCATAAAGTCTGAGCCGCTTAAGCTCAGCCTGCACCGCACGCAGCGCCGGGTTGCTTTGCAGCTCCGGTGCGCTCGCTTCGGGCTCGACCGGCCGCGGTGCGGGCAGCGCGATCATCACCGGTTCTGCCGCCAGGGTCAGCATTTGCGGTTCAAGCGCGCGCGCAGCAAGGACGCTTAGAACATCGTCCTGAACGGCAAGCTCTTCACGCTTTTCGCTTGGCAACCGGACAAGATCATCAGCGCTGGCAAGCGCCGCCACCACAGCGGTTGCTGCGTGTGTGGCAGTTGCGGAGCGCGCGTGCGGTAACGGCTTGAGCAGGGCAAGTCCGGCTGCTCCGCTGATCGCAACTACGATCGCTACTGCGGCAATCACGGGCTCAGGCCACTTGGCAGATGCAATCGCACGCGCGCGAGACGCGCCAAGTGCAATCACATTCGGCACTTGGCGCATAAGCGCCGCGCCCTCGCCCGCCATCGAGCGCGCAAGCTGCCAAGGTGCGAGAGCGCATTCCTTGAGCGCAGCCACAAGGCCTCTTGCGGCGACCTCAATCTCTGAAAGCGGTTCGCTTTCACTCACGCCGGCAGCGCTCGTCATTCCGCCGAGCGCGGGCCCACCTGTCTTCTGCGCATCGAGAAGCGCGCGGATCGGCGGCCAAGGCGGCACGGCCTCGCCCTCGGCTTCAACTACCACCGCGGGCTCTGGAACGGACTCCTCCTGGCGCAGCGGCAAGAGCAGCGCAGAGATGCGCCGGGCCGGAAGAAGGAAGGCCGCACCCGCCCGTTTGGCCGTCACGCCGAACGCTAACTCTTCAAAATCCGCGATCGATTGCGGCCGCGCAGCTGGGTCGTGCTTAAGGCTCGCGATCAGCGCGCCTTGCAAACGCACCGGACAACGCTTGGGATCGGCCGCAAGCAGCGCCGCCTCAATTGCGCGCTCATCAGCCAAGCTGGTGCTGTCGCCAAAGCGAAAGAGCGAAAAGATCAGCGCCGCGAGCGCATAAACATCCGCAGCATATGTCAGCGGCTTCTGACGCTCCGCAAATTCCGGCGCGAATACGTCTCCTTCAATGCGCTCAGGGCGCTTCGGTCCGACGCCACGCAAGTGATAAACGTGCTGAAGCCCGGCAAAGACAGGCGCGGAAATCCCTTCAGGGTCAATGAGGATCTCTTCGGCGCGAAGACCGGCACAGATGATCTCGCGTGCATGAAGCTCACGCAGCACCGCAAGCACCGGCACGATGAGCGCACGAAGGACTTCCTCATCACCGATGTCCGCACTGGCGGCATTTGCTGCTAGCCGGTCGAGATCGCGGTGCGCGAACACGGCAAAACCGCCGTCTTGATCCACATAGTCGGCGAATGTCAGGTGATGCGGAGACGAGCGGCAAAGCGCACCGCGCGCGAGACCATAGCGTTCGGCTTCGCGCGCACAGAGGCGTTTCAGGCGCGCGGGGTCGCGCTCCTGAGGCACGAACTCCCGAAGCAGGAACGGCCTGTCGTGGCCTGGCAAAACGGCCCGATAGAACCGATGCTCCGGCCAGAGCCACAGCTCATCGGTCACCCGATAGGGACCGACGGCATCGCCGCCCTTAAGGCCAAACCGTAACAACGCGCCCAAGTCACCAACCCACCGCCCGCACTAGCCCCAGCGGACGGCCTTTATCGGAATTTCTCTTGGCCTAACCTCAAATCGGCGCTTGCGGTTCCGTCAAGAGCGAAAGGCCCGATTTGCCGAACGAAAAGGGGCCATGCTATGGGCGCGGGCCGCAATGCTTTGGAGGCCCATGAAGACCGGCATCAACCCCCGCGCTTTGGCGACCCGCTGGACCCAGAACTGGCCAGCGCCGATTCGCGCCGCGCTCGGCCCCGCCGGCGACTGGCTCGACCTAATGCTGGTTGATCACGGCTTCATCCGCGAGATCTACCTCAACATGCATGAGATCGCCCCGGGGTTGTGGCGCTCTGCGCAGCCCAGCCCAGGCGCCATCCGAATGCTGGCCTCGCGCGGCATTAAGACGATCCTCAACCTGCGCGGCCCCCGCGCCTGCGGCTCCTACATTCTCGAGAAGCGCGCCTGCGAGCGGTTCGGCATCAAGCTGATCGACATGCCCTTCGATTCGCGTGGAGCTCCGAGCGCGGCGCGCGTTGAAGGCGCGGCGGCAACGTTCGCCGCAATCGAATATCCCGCGCTCATGCACTGCAAGTCAGGCGCGGACCGCGCAGGCATCGTCTCTGCGCTCTACCTCATCCTGCGCGACCGTAAGCCCGTCGCCGAAGCGCGCAAGCAGCTTGCCCTGCGCTACGGCCATGTGCGCCATGCACGCACCGGCGTGCTCGATCATTTCCTCGAGGCCTACGAAGTCGACCGCATAAAGACCGGCCGCTCGCTTCTCGAATGGGTGAAGAGCAGCGACTATGATCCAGCCGCACTCACCGAGCACTTCCGCGCCAATGTAATGGCGAATTTCTTCGTCGACCGCGTGCTGCGCCGCGAATGACTAGACGCTGATATTGAGTGTCGCGCCGCGGCTGTAAAGGCACCCACTATTGTCACTCAATCAATGAAAGCCGAATAGACAAGAGTGCGCAGCTCGCGACGCACATTGTAAAAGGTCGACGGGACGAATTGCGTCATGAAGATGAGAATCAATTCTTCCTTCGGGTCGACAAAGAAATAGGTTGAGGCCGCACCACCCCACGAGTATTCGCCTGCAGTGCCCTGGATCAACGAGGCCGCGGGATCCGTCATCACCGAAAATCCGAGACCGAAGCCCATACCGGCATAAGCCACTTCGGAATACAGCGACAGCGAGAGATCGGACAAAGTTTTGCCGCCAGGGAGATGATTGGCAGTCATGAGATCGATTGTCTTAGGACTCGCGAGTCGAACATCGCCGAGCGCACCGCGCCCAAGCATGAGCCGGCAAAACTTTAAGTAGTCCGCGGCGGTCGAAAGCAATCCTCCGCCCCCGGAATAAAGCTTGGGCGGCGCAAAAGCATCGGTGTTCGTCTTCTCGCCCATCCATGTGAGCGAGGCATTTCGCCCAATCGTATAAAGCGAAGCGAGCCTGCCGCGCTTTGTTTCATCGGCGATCCAGAACCCCGTGTCGTTCATCTCGAGCGGTTCGAGAATTCGCTTCGCAACGAAATCCTGAAAAGGCGCGCCGGAAATCTTCCCGACGAGATAGCCGACAACATCGGTTGAGACCGAGTAATTCCAGGCATCGCCCGGCGAAAATTCGAGCGGCAAACGCCCGAGCACCTCGATCATCTCGTCCAAAGTTTGCGCTTGGAGATCTTCGCCGATCTTACGTGCGCGATAGGCGGCGTCGACATTCGTGCGTTGCTGAAAGCCGTAAGTGAGACCGGATGTATGACGTAGCAAATCGACAATTTGCATTGGCCGCTTGAGCGGCTTGTGCCGGAAGGGCGCGCCGCTCTCCCCGCTTCCGCCCGCGTAGACTCCGAGTTCGCGCCAAGCGGGGATGTAGCGATGCACGGGATCATCGAGTTGCGCCTTGCCCTCCTCGATCAACATCATCATCGCAAGCGAGGCGATGGGTTTGGTCATAGAGTAAATGCGGAAGATCGCGTCTTCCTGAAGCGGCACACTGCGCTCTACGTCGGACTTTCCGAGCACGGACAAAAATGCCGTCTCGCCGCGGCGATGCACGAGCGTCAGCGCACATGGTAAACGGCCTGGCGAGATGTAGCGTTCGTCTAAAAATCGCTCGATATGCCGCAGTTTTTCGGGTGAAAGCCCAACAGATTCAGCGCGCGCTGGCATCAAGCCACCTCATCATTTGGTGAATACACATGGTGAACGGCACAACATCTGCAAACGTATCCAATTTGTAAGTCAGGTGGCCACATTTATGCCGGATTCTATCGCATGGTGCGCCCGGAACTTGGGTACGAGTTGAGCATTTATGGGACGTAGGACAATCACGGGCAAAGGGATCATGAGCAAGAACTCTTGCTTAGTCGCCAGCCTTTTGGCCATCTCGGTGCTCATTGGGTGCGCCGAAACGCGCGCGCTGAAGCCGCTGCCCGCTCCGCCCGTGCCTGTGGCATCGGCTGCGGCAGTCGCTCGTCCGGGTACGGAGTGGTCCGCCAACGAAGAAGCGCTCAGGATTATTC
>JBAQHC010000728.1:0-2108 GCA_049288095.1 Alphaproteobacteria bacterium
GGCTCATCGTGCGCGGCGCGAAATACGAGACGGCGGCGGCTTATGCCAACCAAGCCTTTACCAAGCCGACAATCGCCAATTGGGGCGATTCTGCCTACTCCGACTATGCCGTCGGGTTCATCTGCGATCTCGGTTCACCGAATCTCAAATTCATCTGCCGCACCGGCTTTGCGGGCCGCGCGCCAGCGGAGGATTATCCGCTGTCGAACAAATTCGATGAGGTCGATGCGCTCGTCATCTTCGACAATGTGCTGATCCCCTGGGAAAACGTGCTGTTCTATCGGCACACTAAGGCGGCGACCTATGTCCGCGCGACCTTGCATCGTTATTCGGCGTTCGCCTATGTCCAGCGCAACCTGAAGCTCGCCGATCTATTGATCGGCGCTGCGCTGTTCAATGCACGGCAAACCGGGCTTGAAAAGCAGCAGGCCGTGCAAGAGAAGCTCGCCACGCTTGCATGCTATCGTGAAGGCATCAACGCACATTTGACCGCGGCGATCGCGCTCGGTGAGAAAAGCCCCGCGGGCCTTCTCATGCCGAACCAATCGCTTCTTTACACCGGTCGCTGCCTCGCTGTTACACAACTTCACGAGATGATGCATATCGCGCGCGATCTTTGCGGCGGCCAGATTTGCATCACTCCGGATAAGGCGGCGTTCGACGATCCCGCAACGAAGCCCTGGCTCGACAAATATTACTCGGTGAGCGACGACTGGTCGCCGGACGACCGGCGCAAGCTTCTCGCCTTCGCGCGCGATCTTATTAACTCGGACTATGCCGGGCATCGGCTGACCTTTCAGCATTTCGCGCAGTCGCCGCCCTATGCGCATCTCGCCGCGGTCTACCGCAATTTCGACTGGCAAGGCGCGCTTAGCTTCACGCAAAAGTCGGCAGGCTTGTCGGCGCGCGTATTCACGCCGCCCAAGCGTCCGCAGGGCGATATCGCCATGCATCAATGGCAGGCCAATCGCGAGCCCGCCAAGCCGTGAACGCGCCCGCTCACCTGCCGCTCCGCGCGCGTTTCTTGAATGCGATGAGCAGTGCGGCCACAACCGTGAACGTTGTGACGACGGATGGCATTGCAGGCCGCTTCGGCGCGACCGTTTCCGCGATGGCGTCCGTCTCTGCCGATACCGACAAGCCGACGCTTCTCGTTTGCATCTATCGCAATGGCGCAAGCGCAACGGCAATCCTTGGCAATGGCGCCTTTTGCCTTAACGTACTGCGTGCAGATCAGAGCCACATTTCAGATGCGTTCGCCGGGAAGCGCAGACCGGACGCAGGCGACAAGTTCGCCGTCGCCGAGTGGACCCGCGGGCCTACCGGTTCGCCGCGCTTGATCGACCCCCTTGTGGCGTTCGATTGCCGTGTGACCAATCACTTGACTGTCGTCACGCATGAGGTGGTGTTCGGTGCGGTCGAAGACATCTTCATGGCCGCCGGATCACCGCTTGTGTATGCCAACAGGGCCTATGGCACAGTTCAGCGCTTTCATCGGCTCGAATAAACGCCCGTAAAGGGAGATGTCCTTGCATACTCGGATCAGAAAATTCAACACGCGCGATACTTATCCGGAGCAGCAGCTCGACAATGATTTGTGTCAGGTCGTTGTGGCGCGCGGCAGCATGGTGTTCGTTCGCGGCCAAGTCGGCCAGGATCTGACGACGAATAAGAGCGTTGCCATCGGCGATGCCGGTGCGCAAGCCGAGCAGGCTATGATCAATATCAAGACGCTTCTTGAAGAGGCTGGCGGCAGGCTCGAGCATATCTGCAAGATCACTATCTATATCGTCGATCCGCGCTACCGCGAGGCTGTCTACCGCACGGTCGGGCGTTGGCTGAAGGGCGTCTTTCCCGTTTCGACCGGGATTGTTGTCTCCGCCCTCGCGCGTCCCGAATGGCTTGTCGAGATCGATGTCATCGCTGTGCTGCCGGATGGCGAGACCGCATGACTTTCTCGATCACCGCGCGTTCGATTGGCGGCGCAGAGTTTGGAATGGCGATTGCCTCCTCGTCGCCCGCGGTCGCTGCGCGCTGTGTGCATGTACGCGCCGGCATCGGTGTGGTCGCGAGCCAGAACGTCACCGATCCGCGCCTCGGCCCCGCTA
>JBAQHC010000729.1:0-4720 GCA_049288095.1 Alphaproteobacteria bacterium
CTCATCACGCCGAGCGTAGAAAGATTGTGGTTGCGCCGGGATTAATGCGCCGCTCCGGAACCTTACATAGCGAGGCGCGGCCATGGCTTATGCCGGGTGCAGGCCCTCGGGCGCCGGGGATAGCGGCCATAAATTCACCGCTGAAATATAATCCGCCTCGAGCTCGTGCGCGATCTGCGCGATGTTTGGCGCATCGTCGGCGATGACGGCAAGGCGTTTGCCGGCCTCGTGAATTCGCCGCGCGCGCACGCGCATCTGCATCACGGTGGGATTGAGCTGATCGCGGAACAGCGCGCTGGATTGCTGGTTCAAGTGATACCCAAACATTGTCAGGCACGGATGCCTGAGTATGTCGGTGTTGGGATCGTCAATCGACAAATCGAGCCCGAGCTTAATCTGCTTTTGATGGAGCAGGCGGATATGCTCGTCGAGATGAAAGCGTGGAAAACCTGGCGGCACATGCGTCAATCGGATCGTTGCGTAGCGGCGCAATTCGGGATCGATCCTGCCGAGCGCGCTGAGGACGACGTGGCGGTGCGTGTGGTCGGCGAGCGTGTCGGCGTGGATGGTGAGCCCGATGATAATACGCCCGCCCGCGCCGACAACCTTGCGCAGCGCAGCCACGCCCGCGTCGATAACGGCAAGGTCAAGCTCGGTATAAGCGCGGCGCATCGCGGCGGTCTGGCCCGCGGTTTCCTCAGGCAGAAAAGGCTGCCCCTTGGCGTCGATGGCTTCGGTGAAATAAGTGACGATGAAGTTCTTCTTCACGTCGCAAACCGGACGGTAGCGAATTCGATATTCCCAGATTTGATCGGAATCCTGCGGTACCGCGCCTTGAACGGCGGGAGCGCTGGGCGATGCGCCAAGCGCCTGCACGAAGCTTTCAATATCGTCGAGCGCAAGCGACAGATGTTTGCAGGAAACTTCACAGTCGCCGAGCATGTCTTCGCCGAGAAAAAACTTGTTGAGCGCTTCGGCGAGCCGGTGCCCGGCAAGCTCGGCCGGCTCGCCGTGATCTTCGCCAAAAATGACGATGAAGCCGTCGCTGCAGGGAATGAGCGTGTCGTAGTCGGCGAGGCGTTTCTTGAGAAACTGAAGCGCGGTGCTGAACACCCTCTGGCGCACGACGTCCCAGCGGTCGCCGAACCCCTCAGCGATTTCATTCAAATTGATGACCTGGAGCTGGGCGGCGGAGATCTCCGAGCGGACTTGGGCAATCTGCCTGAGCCGGGAACTCAGTGAGTCCGGAAGCGGGGAGTGTGTCGGTTCAGGGCGCTTTGCAAGGTGCATGGCGGAATAGAAACCCGAGGCGGGACAAGGTTCGCCCTGATGCCAAAGAGCGTAGAAAGCCCCAGTTGCGCGGAGATTAATTCCCCCCTCCGTACCGCTACGGATACAGTCTGGGCAGCTAGCCGCTTTTGCCCCTTCCGTTAACGAAAAGCCGACCTAGATTTAACCTTCCGCGAGGCCATCCCGCGCTAAGCTCGCCAATTGAGTCGAAGGGCTGCGGCGGTCTGGCCAGGGGCGGGCGAGCCAAATCAGGCTAGGGTAAGTAGCCGAACAGTGAGGGTGGCGGTGACGATACGCGATAGAGATCCAGGCGATTTTACGATGAGCACGCTGATCCCGATGGTGGTTGAGCAGACCAACCGGGGCGAGCGCTCCTACGATATTTTCTCGCGCCTCCTGAAGGAGCGAATCATCTTCGTCACCGGCGGAGTCAACGAGGCCGTAGCAAGTCTCATCGCCGCGCAGCTTCTCCATCTTGAGGCCGACAACCCCAAGAAAGAAATCTGGATGTACATCAATTCGCCCGGCGGCTACGTGACCTCTGGCCTAGCGATCTACGATACGATGCAGTATGTGCGCCCGCCCGTGCACACCATGGTTATCGGTCAGGCGGCGTCGATGGCGGCGTTGCTCTTGGCGTCGGGCGAGAAAGGTTACCGCTTCTCGCTGCCGAACGCGCGCATCATGGTTCACCAACCGTCGGGCGGATACCAGGGCCAAGCATCGGATATCGAGCGCCACGCTAAGGATATTCTTGCGACCAAAGAGCGGCTCAATCAGATCTTCGTTCGGCACACCGGACAGAAGCTCGATGTGGTCGATGAGGCGCTCGATCGCGACACCTTCTTGTCGCCTAAGGAGGCCTTGGAATTCGGCATTATCGATGAGGTGATGAGTAAGCGCCCCCTGCCCGGCGACGATGACCGCCGTTAAAGGCGGCGGGAAACCGGGGAAAACATGGAAAATGCTAGGTGTGACGGGAGTTTAAACAAATCTTGATCCAGCCGGTCCTAACATGCTCGAATGCCAGGACCGGTTCGGGGCTCGGCATAGGCCGTGCATCACGAGGAAGAGTAAGCGGGGCCTGCCTGAAGGAGGTACGCCGCGGCATGTCGGGAGGCTCCCGGCCGGAGGTAAGGAGTTGAGATGAGCAAAGCGGGTGGCACTGACGGCAAGAACACGCTGTATTGCTCGTTCTGCGGCAAGAGCCAGCACGAAGTTCGCAAGCTGATTGCGGGCCCGACCGTCTTCATTTGCGACGAGTGCGTTGAGCTTTGCATGGACATCATCCGCGAGGAAAACAAAACCTCGCTGGTGAAGTCGCGTGATGGCGTCCCGTCGCCGTTGGAAATTTGCCGCGTGCTTGACGATTACGTCATCGGTCAAAAGCACGCGAAGAAAGTGCTCTCGGTTGCCGTCCACAATCACTATAAGCGCTTGAGCCAAGGCGCGAACAGCGACGTCGAGCTCGCGAAGTCGAACATCCTGCTGATCGGCCCGACCGGCTGCGGCAAGACACTCCTCGCGCAGACGCTCGCACGCATCTTGGACGTGCCGTTCACCATGGCCGATGCGACGACGCTCACCGAAGCCGGCTATGTCGGCGAAGATGTCGAGAACATCATCCTCAAGCTCTTGCAGAATGCCGACTACAATGTCGAGCGCGCGCAGCGTGGTATCGTCTATATCGACGAAGTCGACAAGATCAGCCGTAAGTCCGACAACCCCTCGATCACCCGCGATGTGTCGGGCGAGGGCGTGCAGCAGGCGCTCTTGAAGATCATGGAAGGCACGGTCGCTTCGGTGCCGCCACAAGGCGGCCGCAAGCATCCGCAGCAGGAGTTCCTGCAGGTCGACACGACCAACATTCTCTTCATCTGCGGCGGCGCGTTTTCAGGGCTCGACAAGATCATCAGCCAGCGCTCGCGCGGCTCCTCAATCGGCTTCGGCGCAAATGTGCGTTCTGAGGATGACCGCCGGATGGGCGAAGTCCTCAAGGAGATCGAGCCTGAGGATCTCCTGAAATTCGGGCTGATCCCGGAATTCGTCGGCCGTTTGCCGGTTGTCGCGACTCTCGAAGATCTCGACGAATCCGCGCTTATGGACATTCTGACCAAGCCGAAAAACGCGCTGGTGAAGCAATATCAGCGCTTGTTCGAGATGGAAGATTGCAAGCTCACCTTCAACGAGGATGCGCTCAAAGCCGTTTCAAAGCGCGCGATCGCGCGGAGAACCGGCGCTCGCGGCCTCAGGTCGATCATGGAGGGCATCTTGCTCGACACCATGTTCGAGCTGCCGGCTCTTAATGGCGTTTCGGAGGTCGTGATTAACTCCGAGGTCGTCGAAGGCCGTGCACAACCGCTCTACATCTATTCGGATCGTCGCTCCGACGTCGAATCGACGGCATAATGCCGTCACCCTGGGGTGAGGGCGTCCTGGTGCTTGCTGCGACTCCATTTCCCCTGACGCATGAAGACCTGGCCGGTAGGCTAGGTTTCTTGGCCTTGAACCGGGTCTGGCGAGGGGCCACCTATAGTGTCTAACCAGCGGGCGTGGAGCCTGCCGGCAAGCGCGCGTTGATAGGGGTCAAAAGCCGGGTCCCAAGGAACGGCTAAAAGGACCGCCTAGAAGAACAAGAAGGCGCTTACGGCGTTCTCTCCGAAGTCGCTTCCAGTCGAAGGACAAGAACCCATGACCGACAATCCGGTTCCCTCAAATCCCCCGCAGGCGCGCGCGAGTCAAGTTTTCGCCGTGCTGCCGCTCCGCGATATCGTCGTCTTTCCGCAGCTCGTGGCTCCGCTCTTTGTCGGCCGCGAGAAATCCGTCCGTGCCCTCGAAGAGGTGATGGTTGACGACAAGCAGATCCTGCTCGTCGCGCAAAAAGACCCGGGCGACGATGATCCGAAGACGGACGATATCTACACCGTCGGCACTGTCGCTTCGGTGCTGCAGCTTCTGAAATTGCCCGACGGCACCGTGAAGGTGCTGGTTGAAGGCAATTACCGCGCGCGCATTACCGAATATCTGCCGAACGACAAGTTCTTTCAGGCCAAGGCCGAGCCCATTTCCGAAGTGATGGGCCCGCCCGATGAGCTTGAGGCGCTGTCGCGCTCGGTCACCCAGCAGTTTGAGCAATATGTGAAGCTCAACAAGAAAGTGCCGTCGGAAATCTTGGTGCAGATCAACCAGATCGAAGACCCCGCGAAGCTCGCCGACAATGTCGCTTGGAACCTTGCCGTGAAGATCCCCGAGAAGCAGGAGCTTCTCGAAATGGCGAAGGTTTCCGACCGCTTGGAGAAGGTGCTCGCCTTGATGGAAGGCGAGATCGGCGTTCTGCAGGTCGAAAAGCGCATCCGCTCACGCGTCAAGCGTCAGATGGAGAAGACGCAGCGCGAATATTATTTGAACGAGCAGCTCAAGGCGATCCAGA
>JBAQHC010000730.1:0-7604 GCA_049288095.1 Alphaproteobacteria bacterium
CCTACTCAGTCAGTTACTTCGCCTGCTTCACTTACTCCGTTATGGCCAGGCCCGGCCATCCAGACATAGAAGTTAATCAATCAACCGTTTCGATACGATCAACATACATGGCCAAATCGGACTGACACGCCTCGGCGTCGATCACTCGATCCTTCAACTTGTAGCTAAACATTCCGGGGAAATTGGGGCGGCGCGAGACCATTCCGATGGCCTTTACGTGACGCAAATTCCAAGACTCCGGAACGTCCGCCCTGAGGGCCACGGCAATACATCCGGACGCATTTTGATTGGCGGCGACTCTTATCGATCCCTTCTTCTCAGTCGCGACCAAGAATCCCTCGACAAGACATTCCTTTCCCATGGTGCACTGATCAATCGGCGTAGGCTTGTCAGCGACCGGCGGACCGTGCGCGCAGCAAGGAAACTCAGCCAGCGCGAGCAGTATGCCCAACCACCTAAGCCGTCGTAAGATGCGGGCCGTAGATCCAGTCATATTCGCTGTAAGTCATGAGGCGCGTGACGGGACCGCCGGGCTCGGCGAACGGCATCACCAGCGAGCGGTAGGTGGCGATCTCGTTGTTCTTCCAAAACAGCGGCCCACGATAGAAATAGGGCCTCCGCGACTCGATGCATTCCGAAAACCGCGCAATGAGCGGACCAGAACCGGGGGCGTCTTCAAAGTAGGTCCCGGTCGGATCAAGCCCGATGCCCTGAACGATGGCCCGGCCGACGAGCCGAAACCGGAAACGCTTCTCGCCATCTTCAACCCCATAGACCGAGATATTCGGCAGGATCGCGGGCGGCAATCTCGATGGATCGATCGCCGCCGGCGACGGCAGCTCCGCCTCGCCGCGTGCATCAAGCCAGAACTGAAACGCCGAGCGGCATCGATCATTCGGCAAGCTCTCCAGAGTTGGGTTCGTATAGAGAATTTCGGCGGCTGACATCCCAATCCCTCACCCGGCGAGCGATCGTATCACGGCCTCCGCCATCAGACCTCTTTTCCATCGCCGACTTCGAAGGCGCGCAGCTCTCGCTCGCTCAGCCCCGCCCCTTTGAGGGCGGCGCGCCATGGCAACATATGAGGCTTCTTGAAGTGCGCATCGAGCGCCGCCCAATCTCGCCACTTCTCATGGACCAAGATTTTCCGCGAATCTTGAACATCAACAGCGTAGGTATATTCGATACAGCCCTCTTCGGCGCGGGTTGCCGCGAGCTGCGCCTCCATCGCGGGCTTCAGCCGCGTAAGCGCGCCCTCGGCAACCATCACGTGGCCTGTAACGAGGATCATGGCCGCCCCAGCCGCATGATTTCCCATTCGAGCAGGGTGCCGGAACTGGCTTTGACGCGGCGACGGACTTCCTCGCCCAGCGCTTCAAGATCGGCCGCTGTCGCATCGCCGGTGTTGATGAGAAAGTTGCAGTGCTGCTCCGAGACCTGCGCTCCGCCGATCTTCAGCCCTCGGCAGCCGGCTTTGTCGATCAGCTGCCAGGCCTTCTCGCCTGGGGGATTCTTGAAAGTCGAGCCGCCGGTGCGCGATTTCACCGGCTGCGAGGATTCGCGTTTCTCGGTGATCTCATCCATGCGCTTTTGAATCTCGACCGGATTGTCAGGCGTGCCTTCGAAACTTGCGGAAACAAAGATCAATTCCTCAGCAGCGCCGGAGTGGCGATAGGTGAATTTCATGTCGGCAAGCGAAAGCTCGACGGTGTTTCCCGCGCGGTCAAGCGCGCGCGCCGACTTCAAAATATCCTTGAACTCACGGCCATAAGCACCTGCATTCATTCGCAATCCACCGCCAACCGTGCCGGGGATGCCGCGCATGAATTCAAGCCCTGCAAGCCCCGCCTTCTGCGCCTCGCGCGCCACCATCACATCGAGCGCGGCCGCACCAGCCGTGATCTTCGTGCCCTTGATCGTGATTTTGTTGAAGTCGCGGCCAAGCCGGATCACTGCGCCTTCGACGCCGCCGTCGCGCACCAAGAGATTGGAGCCGACGCCGATGATCGTGAGCGGCATCTCGGGCGGCTTGCGTTTCAGGAACTGACGAAGGTCTTCCTCGTCGCGCGGCTGAAACAAAATCTCCGCCCTGCCGCCGACTCTGAACCAAGTGATCGGCGCGAGTGGTTGGTCGTAAGCTAGCCGCCCACTCAATCCTTCCACGTCGAGCTTTGCAATCATCTCCCTCTCCCAGGGGAGAGGGTCGGGGTGAGGGGGTTTGATGCACGCGACAATGCTAGTTGAAAACCCCTCACCCGCCCGTCTACGCACTTCGTGCTTCGGCAGGCGACCTCTCCCCGAGGGAGAGGTGAAAAACACACGACATCGTCAACACCAATCACGCCTTGACCACAGTGAGGTTCGGGTGCGGCTTGAGTGCATTCAGCTGCTCGGGCAGCGCATTGGCCCAATAGGTGATCGAGCCCGCGCCGAGACACACGACGATATCGCCCGGCTCGGCAAGCCCCGCGATCACTTTGGCCAATTCGTCCGGCGATTCGAGCGGCAGCACATGGCGATGGCCGCGTGCGCGCAGGCCATCGATCAGCGCATTGCGGTCGATGCCTGGAATGGGCTGCTCACCCGCCGCATATACATCGGCGATGATCACTGTGTCGGCGTCGTTGAAGCAGGTGCAGAACTCGCCCATCAAATCCTTGAGCCGCGAATAGCGGTGCGGCTGCGCAACCGCTATCACGCGGCCCGTCGCCGATTGGCGCGCGGCCTTGAGCACCGCGGCAATCTCCACCGGATGATGGCCATAATCGTCGATAATCGAAACGCCGTTCCACGTGCCGGTCTTGGTGAAGCGCCGCTTGACGCCCGCGAATGCGCCCAGGCCCTTGCGGATGACAGCATCGTCGATGCCGATCTCATTCGCGGCGATGATGGCCGCGAGGGCGTTCGAGACGTTGTGCATGCCGGGCATGGGCAGGCGCATATCGGTGATGGTGCGGCTTTCGCCGGTCATGCGATCCGAGATGACGACAGAGAAACGCGCGCCGCCATCGGCGAACTTTACATCGACCGCACGCACATCGGCTTGCGGCGAGAAACCGAAGGTCACGATGCGCCGGTCGGTGATCGAACCGATCATGTCCTGCACCACAGGGTGATCGATGCAGAGCGCGGCAAGCCCGTAGAACGGCACATTCTCGATGAAGGAATGGAACGCCGCTTTCACCCGCTCGAACTCGCCATAGTGATCGAGATGCTCAGGGTCGATATTGGTGACGATGGCAATCGTTGCCGGCAGCTTCAAGAACGTGCCGTCGCTCTCGTCCGCCTCGACAACCATCCAATCGCCCTCGCCGCGCCGCGCATTGGTGCCGTAGGCGTTGATGATGCCGCCATTGATGACAGTCGGGTCCATGCCCGCTGCATCCAAGAGCGCCGCAACCATTGAAGTCGTCGTCGTCTTGCCATGCGTGCCGGCAATCGCAACGCAAGATTTGAAGCGCATCAGCTCGGCGAGCATCTCAGCACGGCGCACGATCGGGATATGGCGCTCGCGCGCGGCAATCAGCTCCGGGTTGTCGGGCTTCACCGCCGAGGAATAAACCACAACGCTCGCTTGGCCGATATTTTCTTCCTTGTGCCCGATCACTACCGGAATGCCGAGCGCGCGCAGGCGCTTGATGTAAGCGCTGTCGGCAATGTCGCTGCCTTGCACTTTGTAACCGAGATTGCGCATGACCTCGGCAATGCCGCTCATGCCGATGCCGCCGATGCCGATGAAATGAATCGGCCCGATATCCAATGGAATTGCCGGCATGACCCTTATCTCCCTTATCCCACCACCACTTTATCTGTCCCCTCTCCCCTTGAGGGAGAGGGTTAGGGTGAGGGGTTGAACAAAGACTCTTTCCAACGCCTCACCCCCACCCGAAACGCTGCGCGTTTCGACCTCCCCTCAAGGGGGAGGTTGTTGAGATCAATGCATCACATCTGCCTTGCCTTTGCGTTCACGCCACGTGCGGCAACCGCCTCGACGAGATCGGCCAAGCGCTGAACGGCATCCGGCCTGCCGAAACTCTTGGCTTTGCGCGCGGCCTCAGCCAAGAGCTCCGGGCGATCGATAAAATTTGAAAGTTCTTTAGCCAGCCGCTCGGGCGTCAGATCTTTTTGATCGATGAGGAACGCCCCGCCGACATCGGCAATCGCTTTGGCATTGGCTCTTTGATCTTGATCGATGGCGCCGGGCAGCGGCACGAGGATCGCCGGGCGGCCGATCACGCCAAGCTCACTCACCGTGCTTGCGCCAGCGCGCGAGATCACGAGATGGCTTTGCGCAATGCGCGCCGGCAGATCGCGGAAAAACGGCGCAAGCTCCGCCTTCAGTCCCAGCGCGTCATATTTCGCGCGCACGGCAGCCAAATCTTCCTCGCGGCATTGCTGCGTGATCTGAAGCCGCGCGCGGGTGCCGGGCGAAAGTTTCTCGAGCGCAGGAGGCACCAGCTCCGAGAAGACGCGCGCGCCCTGGCTGCCGCCGAACACGAGCAAGCGAAATGGATCGGCCGCACCGCGTAATGAATAGGGCGTGTGAGAGGCCTCGATCACCGCAGGGCGGACCGGATTGCCGGTCTCGACGACTTCTGTTCCGGGCTTCACTTCGACCCTGACTTGCGCACTCGACGTCGCGACCGCTTGCACGCGCGGCACAAGAAATTTGTTGGCGCGGCCGAGCACGGCATTCGCATCATGCACAAGGCACGGCACGCCAAGCCATGATGCGGCAAGGATCGGCGGCACGGTCGGATAGCCACCAAAACCGATCGCCGCCGAAGGCCTCACGCGGCGAATGAGCCGCGTTGCCATAACTGTTCCAAGCGCGAGCTTGATCGCGGCGCCAATCTTTCCGACAGGCCCGCCGCCCGACGGCGTCGCCGATTTGATCAGGTGAACTTCGGCCGCCGGAAAATCCTGGCCGTAGCCGGAAACGCGGTGATCGGTTGCGAGCTCGATGCGCCAGCCGCGCTTGCCAAGCTCGATCGCGAGCGCCTGCGCCGGAAACAAATGGCCGCCCGTTCCGCCCGCGGCAATCAGGATCGTCTTCGTCCGTGCCTCGCGCACATCCGCCTTCACTGAACGCTCCGCTTGAGCGGAATTGTCTTCGGGAACCCGCCCCGGATGCGCCGCCGCGTGAGCGCGAGCAAAAGGCCCAGCGTTACCGACACAGCAAGCAGCGACGAGCCGCCATAGGAGACGAACGGCAAAGTCATGCCCTTTGCCGGCAAGATGTGCACATTAACGCCCAAGTTTATGAACGCTTGAAGCGCAAGCAGCATGGCAAGGCCGGTGGCCGCAAGCTGCACGAAATGGTTCGGCTCCTTCATTGCGCGCGCAAACCCGCGAAACACAATGAAGGCGAACAGCGCGACGACGCCAAGACAGACGATCAAGCCGAACTCCTCGCCCGCCACTGCAAAGATGAAATCGGTATGCGCATCGGGCAAATCCCACTTCACCCGGCCTTCGCCGATGCCGCGGCCGAACGGGCCGCCGGTGTGAAACGCGCGCAGCGCCGTCTGCACTTGATAGGTGTCGGCGGCATTCGGGTTGATGAAGCCGTTCACGCGCTCGGCCACGTGCTGAACATGGGTGTAGACATAGTAAGCACCACCGGCGATCGCGACACCCGCGGCGCCGAGCACATACCAGGGCAGGCCGCCCAGAAACATCATCATGCCCCAAACGGCAACAATGAGAGCTGTCTGCCCATAGTCGGGCTGCATCGCGAGTGGCACGATGACGAGGGCGAGCAATCCCGTGGCGACGCCATAGCGCTTCCACGGTGGCGAGCGGCTTTCATCATTCAAAATCATCGCGAGCAGAATGACGAAGAACGGCTTCAAGAATTCGGAAGGCTGAAGTTTAAATCCACCAATCGACAGCCAGCGTCGCGCACCGTTGACATCGCCGCCCAGTACGAGCGTCGACAGCAGCAACAGATAGCAGACAAGTAAGATCAAGGGCGTGCGCTGGCGCAACGCATCGGGCGGCACAAGCGAGAGCGCGACCATCAAGGCGATCGCCGGACCGACGAACACGATCTGACGATAAAAGAAATGAAGGCTCGGCAAATGATGTCGCGCGGCAATCGCCGGGCTCGCCGAGAGATTAAGCACGAGGCCGAAAAAGATCAGCGCCAAGACCGCGAACAAAGTGAAACGGTCAACCGTCCACCACCAGCGGCTCAAGAGGCTTGTATCGGTACGCGACCAGATCGTCACCTAACACTCTCCTCGACAAGCTTGCCTGCAGGCGCGCCAGCCTCCTTAGCCAGCGCGCGTACGATCGCCTTGAATTTGTCGCCGCGCTCTTCGAAATCCTTGAATTGATCGAACGACGCGCACGCCGGCGACAGCAGCACGGTTGCGCCCGGCTTCCCTGCCGTCCGCGCATCCGCGAGCGCGCGGCGCGTTGCCGTTTCGAGATCGCCGCACATTGTATATTTCACGCCCGAGGCCTCGAGCGTTCTTGCGAAGGCAGGCGCGGCACTGCCGATCAGATAGGCCTCGGCGATGCGCGGGAAGAACGGCTTCAAGCTCTCGATGCCGCCCTCCTTGGCGACCCCGCCGGCGATCCAATAGACGGGGTCATACACCCAAAGCGCTTTGGAAGCGGCATCGGCATTGGTAGCCTTGGAATCGTTGACCAGCTTGACGCCGCCAATCTCGCCCGCGAGCTCCAAACGGTGGGCAAGGCCCGGGAAGCTGTGCATCGCCCGCGCGATCGCGTGCTTGTCGCGCCCGAGCGAGGCCGCCATCGCAAAAGCGACCGCAGCATTTTGCCAATTATGCGCGCCCTTCAAGGTTTCGAGCGTTTTCAAGTCTTCGATCTCGATGGCGGGCGAGCGCGTTCCGTCATAAAGCACGCCCTGCAAAACATAAACTCCGTAACCGAGCGCTCTGCCGACCGAGACAGGGATGACATCGCGTGCCCGCTTCGCCCAAAGCTCGGTGAAGATCGCTTCCGTATACTGATCGTCTATGCCGATTACGGCGGCGCCGGTCTTTGGCACCCATTGCAGCAGCCGTGCCTTCACGCGCGCATAATTCTCCATCGTGCCGTGACGATCCAAGTGATCCGGCGTCAAGTTGAGAAGGCATGCGGTCGCCGGCCTCAGCGAACGCGTCAGATCGATTTGATAGGACGAAAGCTCGAGCACATAGGCCGAGTTTTCCGCGGGCGGATCAAGCTCCAAAACCGGCTTGCCGATATTACCGCCGACCTGTGCGTTGAAACCGGTGCGGTTCAGAATGTGGCCGAGCAGCGCCGTCGTCGTCGATTTGCCGTTCGTTCCGGTGATTGCGGCAATTGGCGGACGGATGCGCGCGCCATGCCGGTCCGTCGCCAAATGCCCGATCGACAGCGCGAAGAGCTCGATGTCGCCGATGATGGAAACGCCGGCTTCGTTGGCGCGGCGGACGACGGGATGCGGCGTTGGATGCGTTAAGGGCACGCCGGGCGAGAGAACGAGCGCGGCGATCCCGCTCCACGACCAGCGCTGCGGCTCGACGATCTCGGCGCCAAGTGCGCGCGCGGCCTCGCGCGATTCAGCTTTATCGTCATAGGCGATGACATTCGCCCGGCCTTCGCGC
>JBAQHC010000731.1:0-28700 GCA_049288095.1 Alphaproteobacteria bacterium
GCGCTTGAGAAAGCGCGCGAGCCTTGGTTCAATATTTCCCTTGGCGACGGCTTCTATCACCATCATCGCAGCTGGAACGATGATCTAACCGTCCCGCTTTCCGCCCTGCCCCGCTACATCTCGTTGATCAAGCGCGGCGAATCTCTCAAGCGGCCGAAGGAAAAGCTTCAGCGTGAACGTGAGCGCATCACCGGCGAGTATCGCGAGCTTTTGCTCAGCGATGAAGAGAGAGCAGCTTTCGATCAGATGCTCGGCTTGTGCCACGTTGTGTTCCCATATGTCGAAGACCACAAGTTCTATTGCGAGCATTGGTTCATCTCGCGCTTCTACAATAAGATGCGCGAGTTCGGCGCGCTCCTTGCGCGCAAAGGCGTGCTGGAAAATGGCGAAGACATTTTCCATCTTCAGCATACGGAAGTTATTTCTGCCTTGATGGACGTGATGCTCGCTTGGGCGGCAGGGTCGGAGCCAATTGGCGGCCAGCATTGGAAGCCGATCGTCGCCAAGCGCAAGCGCATTCTCAAGGAGCTCGAGAAATGGAACGCCCCGCCCGCATTGGGCCCGATGCCGGAGGCGATTGAAGACCCGGCATTGCAGATGCTCTGGGGCATCACAACCGAAACGCTCGAGACATGGGCCAAGCCGCCAACCGAACTCAATGAAAACGAGCTGCAGGGCTTCGCCGCCTCACCGGGATGCGTCGAAGGCATCGCGCGTGTTTTGCTTACGGTCAACGAAATCGGCCAGATCAAGGAAGGCGAGATTCTCGTGTGCCCGGTGACCGCGCCGAGTTGGGGCCCCGTGTTCAACAAGATCAAGGCAGCGGTGTCCGATATCGGCGGAACCATGTCGCACGCGGCAATCGTCGCGCGCGAATATGGCATGCCCGCCGTCGTCGGTACGGGCAAAGCCACCAAGCGCATCAAGACCGGTCAGCGGCTGCGCGTGGACGGCAATCAAGGCATCGTCACGATTCTCGATTAGTTGCGTCTAGAGATGAAAGCAGAGCCGACTCTCAAATGGTTCAAGGACATTGCTCTCGCCGACCGGCCAACTGTCGGCGGCAAGGGCGCGAGCCTCGGTGAACTGACGCGCGCAGGAATCAACGTGCCGCCAGGCTTTGTCGTTCCTGTGGCAACCTTTGAGATGTTTTTGGGTGCGATTGATCCTCACGGCAAGATCAGACGCTCAATCGACGGCCTTCAAGGAACAGACCTTGCCGCGCTCTCAGCCGCTGCAGGCGAAATTCGTGGGCGCATTACAAGCGAGCGCATGCCGCCTGAAATCGAGGATGGCATCGCCAACGCATATCGCGATATAGCAACCGGCGAGCGTGATGTTCCGGTGGCCGTCAGATCAAGCGCCACAAGCGAGGACAGCGAAGATGCAAGCTTTGCAGGCTTGCAAGACACGTATTTGTGGGTCCGCGGCGCGGCAGACGTTCTTGAGCATGTCCGCAAATGCTGGGCGAGCCTCTACAACACTGAATCCGTGACTTACCGGCATCGCCTCAAGCTGCCGGAGGATCAAGTGGCGATGGCCGTGGTCGTTCAGCGCATGGCACTTGCGCGTAGCGCGGGCGTCATGTTCACACGCAGCCCAACGACTGGCGACCGATCGATCATCGTGATCGAAAGTTCATGGGGTCTTGGTTCGGCGCTCGTCAGCGGCGAAGTCACACCGGATCGTTTCGTGGTCAACAAAGTGACCAGCGAGATCACGCATCGCACCGTGTCGCAAAAACTTATCCGCCATTCACCGGACCTGCCTAAAGGCGGTGTGTATGAGGAGGAAGTTCCCCACGATCAACAAACCCAGCCTTCGCTTCTTGATCATGAGATCGCCGAGCTCGCGGCGACAGCTAAGAACATTGAACGCCATTACGGTCGCGCGCAGGATATCGAATGGGCGGTTGCCGACGAAAGCGGCAAGAGCGTCATCTATCTCTTGCAAAGCCGGCCCGAAACGGTTTGGAGCTCAAAGGATGCCGCGCCCGTCGCTAAGCCCAAGGCAACCGCGTTCGATCATGTCTTCGCCGCGCTCAGTCACCGCAAAAGCTAGGCGGGAAAGTCGATGGAGCTTTCGCAGGAAGATATTGCCGAGATTCAGCGCCTGCTTGAAGCGTCCTCGTATTCGGAACTGATCGTTGAGACAGCGCGGCAACGAATAACGCTGCGCCGCGCCGGCGATGGTTGGATTCAAGAAACTCAGTCGCTTACCCATCCCAATTACGTTTCGCCGCTCCAGGATGATCCATCGAGCGGCGCAGCGCAGAGAAGCAGAGCGAAAGTCGCTGCGACCGAAGATGGTCTGGTCAATGTCTTTCCGCCTCTACCCGGCACCTTCTATCGCGCACCGAAGCCGGGCGCCGATCCCTTTGTCGAAGTCGGATCCATCGTGAATGCGGATAGCGTGATCGGCATTATCGAGACAATGAAGCTGATGAATCCTGCGCGGGCCGGCGTTGCCGGCACGATTGTCGAGATTTGCGCAGCGAACGGCCAGCTCATGGAAGAAGCGGAGGTTCTGATGCGCGTGCGCCCACAAGATGGTGCGCCGACATGAAGATCCATCGCCTTCTCATCGCCAATCGCGGCGAAATCGCTCTGCGAATTATCAGAACCTGCCGGAAGCTTGGGATCGAATCCGTGCTTGCCGCATCCGAGGCCGATCTGAAATCGGTACCGGCGAAACTAGCCGGCATGACCGTTCGGCTTGGCAATAGCGCCCCCGCCCAAAGCTATTTGAATATCGAGCACGTCATTGCCGCGGCGCGCGAAGCAAAGGTTCAAGCAATCCATCCAGGCTATGGCTTTCTTTCCGAGAACGTGAAGCTCGCGCGCGCCTGCGCGTCCGCCGGTATCGTATTTATTGGGCCCGACGAACAGGCGCTGGAGGGCGTCGGCGATAAGCTGCGCGCCCGAGAGCATGCAGTGGCGGCCGGACTTCCGGTTGTACCAGGCGGCCCGGTTGCCGACGCCGATGAAGCCGTGGCCCTCGCCAAGAAGATCAAGTTCCCCGTTCTCATTAAGGCGGTCGGCGGCGGCGGCGGACGCGGCATGAAGCGCGTGCATGAACCTGCAGAAATGAAGCATCAAGCGGAGCTTGCCGCCGCCGAGGCCGAGGCCGCATTCGGCGATCCGCGCATCTACATAGAGCGTTATGTCGAGCGCGGCCGGCATATCGAAGTGCAGCTCTTGGGCGATGGACGCGGCGAAGTTGTGCATCTCGGCACGCGCGATTGCTCGGTGCAGCGGCGGTATCAGAAGCTTGTCGAGGAAGCGCCCGCGCCCAATCTCGACGACAAGCTGCGCGCCGCCATACACGAAGCGGCCATACGTTTCGGCAAGGGCCTCAAATACCGCGGGGCCGGCACAGTCGAATTCCTAGTGGACGACGACCGGCACGAGTTCTATTTCCTGGAGATGAACGCGCGCATCCAGGTCGAGCATCCCGTCACTGAGGCGATCACCGGCCTTGATCTCATCGCGGAACAGATCGCAATCGCCGAAGGCGAAGGCCTACGCTTCGCGCAATCCGAGGTAGCGTTCTCCGGGCACGCAATCGAGTGCCGCATCAACGCCGAAGACCCGCTACACGACTTCAGGCCGAGCCCAGGGACGGTGACTACGGCGCTGTTTCCAGCGGGGCCCGGCATTCGCGTCGATACACACATCGAGAGCGGAGCCGTAGTGCCGCCTTTCTACGACTCGCTGCTTGCGAAGATCATCGCCTTCGGCTCCGACCGAAATGAAGCGCTCAATCGCATGAGACGCGCCCTCGCAAGCACGAAGATCGAAGGTATTGAGACGAACATCTCGCTCCATGCCGCGTTGATGAATGGCAATGCCTTTATCCAAGGCGGCGTTCATACAAGCTTCTTTCCCGGTTTCCTCGAGGCCTACCTCAAGACTGCCGGCGACCGCGTACTGGCCGGAGGCGTCAAATGACCGACATCAAGCTCGTCGACGTTTGCATCAGGGACGGCAATCAGAGCATCTGGAGCGCCATGGAGATGAAGACGGCGCAAGACCTTTCGATTGCGCCGGTGATGGACCGTGTCGGCTTCCACGCAATCGACTTCATCTCATCGACATTCATGTCGATCGCCGTGCGCTATCACAAGGAAGATCCGTGGGAGCGCATTCGCCTGATGCGCAAGGCGATGCCGGTGACGCCGCTGCAATTCATCACCACCGGTATGCGCTTCATCGCGTGGGAGGCGTCCGACCTCGATTTCATGCGGCTTGTCTATCGCTGTCTCATACGCAACGGCATTCGCCGCTTCATCATGCTCGACCCGATGCACGATGAAACCGCGCTTCTCACTTCGGCCCGCATCATGAAGGAAGAAGGCGCCGACGAGGTCATGGCCGCCCTGACCTACACGATCAGCGAGATCCATAACGACAAGTTCTACGCAGACCTCGCAGGCAAATGCGCAGCCTCGCCGCATTTTGACCGGCTCTACATCAAGGATCCAGCCGGCATTCTGACACCGGAACGCGCGCGCACGCTCATTCCGGCCGTCAAAGCCAAGATCGGTAAAAAGCTACTTGAGCTGCACTCGCATTGCACGATCGGCCTTTCGGTCTTCAACTACATGGTCGGCGCTGAACTTGGAATCGATGTGCTGCACACCGCCGTCGGCCCGCTTGCCAATGGCAGCTCTCTACCTTCGGCCACGCGCCTCATCGCCAATTTGCGCGAGATGGGCCACAAGGTCGATATCGACGAGCACGCGCTTCAGCAAATGACCGACTACTTCACGGAGCTTGCCGAGGCAGAGGAGCTCCCCATCGGATCGCCGCAAGAGTTCGATGCCTCATTCATGCGCCATCAACTGGCCGGCGGCGTGATGACGACGACGCGGCGCCAGCTCGCCGAACTCAAGCTCGAACACAAAATGCCGGAGCTTATCGAAGAGGTCGAGCGCGTGCGCGCAGAGCTTGGCTATCCGATCATGGTGACGCCATTTCCGCAGATCGTTTGCACACAAGCCCTCTTCAACGTGATTGGCGCCGAACGCTACGCGCAAGTGCCGGATCAGGTCATTCGCTATGTCGTGAAGCGCTTTGGCCGGCCGACAAGCCCCGTGGACAAGGAGATTGAAGCCAAGATCCTCGATCGGCCACGTGCGCGCGAGATCGAAAAGGAACCGCCAATCCTCGCGCTCGATGACCTCAAGAAGCGATTGCCCAAGGGCCTTTCCGATGAGGAGTTCTTACTGCGCGCAGTGATGCCCGCCGATCAAGTAGATGCCATGATAGCGGCCGGCCCCGCCAAGCGGGCTTACAGTCCTGGCTTGCGAAAGGTCGCTAGACTGATCGAGAAGTCAAACTCTCCAACCGCGAAAGATGATCTCGTGATCGAAAAGCCAGGCTTCAAGGCCACCCTCAAACGCACGAAGGCGGCGGCTCATGCCTGAGGGTGCACTAACACCAGGCGCTGGCGAGCGGCTCGCGCGAAGCAAAGGTTTCGTCTTCGATCTCGATGGAACGCTCGCGCTGGGCGACAGCAAAGGTCATGGCCTCAAGCCCCTGCCCGGCGCGGTCGAGCTTCTGGCGCGCTTCAACAAAGAGCACATCCCTTACGTCGTCTTCACCAACGGAACGCTGCGCACGCCGCTCGAAACTGCACAGAAGCTGCGCGGCGCGGGCTTCGACGTTGCGGATACGCAAGCGATGACGCCCTCCTCCGTCGCAGCCGATTTCTTCGCGCGCAAAAAGATCTCGCCGGTATTGGTGTTGGGCTGCGAAGGCGTGTGGCAGCCGCTTGTGGAAGCGGGCGTTGACGTGGTTCTGCCTGATAACTATCGCGGTGAAGTCGCGGCAGTTTATGTCGGCTGGTATCGCGAGTTCACCATGGAGAGTCTCGAAATTGCTTTCGACGCGATGTCAAAGGGCGCGGTCCTCTATTCGGCATCCAATGTGCCGTTCTTTGCGGCCGCGGGCGGGCGTGCACTCGGCACCAGCTTTGCGATCTGCGCCATGCTCAAGGCTTTGACAAAGAGAGAGGCCAAGGTTCTTGGCAAACCTTCTGCGGAGGCGCTTAGGTCCGCTAGCCGGCGCCTTGGCGTTCCGGTCGAGCGCATCGCGATCGTGGGTGACGACCCGCTGTGCGAGATCCGCCTCGCACGCTATGGCGACGCGCTCGCCGTCGGCGTCACCACCGGGCACAACAAGCGCGCCGACTTCGAAGCACAAACGGGGAAATTTAGGCCCGATCTTGTGCTTGAAGGAGTTGCCGAGTTGGGCAAAGTGCTCTCGGCTTCCGCGTAGACAATCCGCCAAGGCACTCAACATGCGGATGTATGACTATTTCGACAAAAGCGCCGAGCTCAACGCAAATCGGATCGCACTCGTCGACACGGACAAGACCTGCACGTTCGCGGAACTGCGCGCTGCCGCCGAGCGCGTCTCCTTGAGCCTTGCAGCGCGCGGAATCGCCAATCAGGAACCGATTGCGATTTATTCGCCGAATGACGCTGCCTTGCTTGTTTGTCTCCTAGGTCTGTGGCGCGCGAATGCAATCTGGATTCCGGTTAATGCGCGCAATTCGCTCGATGCCAACATTCAGTACATGAGCTATGTGCGCGTGAAATGGCTCTTCTACCATTCAAGCTTCGGCGAAGAGGCGCGGAAGATGAAGGCCCAGATCTCGTCGCTGCGCCATATGATTTGCCTTGATCGCGCCGGAGATGGCTGTTCATCGCTCGATGAATTCTTGAAGGAAGGCGAAGGCAAGAGCGAGCCGGACTATCGCGATGTCTATGGCAACCCGCATGATCTCGCAGGCATCATCGGCACGGGCGGCACGACCGGCCCCGCCAAAGGCGTCAGAGTCAACAACCTCGCATTCGGCGCATTCGTGGAAACATCCATGAACGCCTGGGCTGCGGATGGCGATCTTGTTTGCCTGACGACAGCGCCGATGACTCACGCCGCCGGTCCGGTGGCTGCGGCAACGCTCGCGATGGGCGCCAAGGTCGTCATCATGCCGGCTTTCGATGCGCTCGGCGTCTTGCAGAACATCGAGCATCACAAGGTGACGCACATGTTCCTGCCGCCGACGGCGCTTTACGCAATGCTGTCGCATCCGCGCGTGCAAGAGTTCAACTATTCGAGCCTCAAGGTTTTTCTATTGGCGGGTTCGCCTGTCTCGCCCGAAAAGTTCAAGCAAGCTGTCGAAGTGTTCGGGCCGTGCATGGCGCAAAGCTATGGCCAAACCGAAGTCCCCATGATTGCGACCTGGCTGCCGCCCAAAGTCGTCGCGGCGGCGGCGGCAGGCGATCATCCTGAGCGCCTGCGCAGCTGCGGGCGAGCGACAAGCGCTGTGCGCATCGCAATCATGGACGATGACGGAAAGCTTCTACCGGCCGAAGAAGTCGGCGAGATCGTCGTGCGCGGATCGCTCGTCACCGAGGGCTATTTCGAGCTGCCCAAGGCTACGGAAGAAGTGCGGATGTTCGGCTGGCACCACACCGGCGATATCGGCTATCGCGATGAAGATGGATATTTCTACATTGTCGATCGCAAGAAGGACATGATCGTCACCGGTGGCTTCAATGTGTTCTCGGCTGAAGTCGAAGCGGCGGTGATGGAACTGCCGCAGGTGCGCGAATGTGCTGTGATCGGGGTTCCCGACGAGAAATGGGGCGAGGCTGTCACGGCGATCGTCGCGCTTCAGCCCGGTGCCGAGCTTTCAGAGGCAAGCGTGATTGCTCATTGCAAAGCGCGCATTGGTAGCGTTAAGGCGCCGAAGGCCGTTCACTTCTGGCCGGAAGTGCCGCGCACCGGTGCCGGTAAGTTCGACAAGAAGGCGATGCGCGCGCGCTTTTGGCAAGGAACCGACCGCAACGTCAACTAAATCTGGTATATGCCCAACAGCGCTGCGCCCTTGATCCGCATCAAGGCCCGAGAGCCCAAGCCGATCAATAATAATGAGAATGAAACACCTAAGCCACATCCGCTGGTTCGAAGACATCCGCATCGCCGATGTGCCGCGTTTCGGCGGCAAAAACGCCTCCCTGGGTGAGCTCTATAGCCAGCTTACCGCACAAGGCGTTCCCGTGCCGCCCGGTTTCGCGATCGACGCGCAAGCCTATCGCGACGCGATCACACGGGCCAATGCCTGGGATAAGTTGCGCGCACTCCTGGAGGGCGTCGGCAAGGGAGACGTCAAACTCCTCGCTGAGAGAGCAGCCGCAGCACGGGAGATTGTCTACGCCGCAACAGATGACGACGGATTGAAGCGGCAAATATTGGATGCCTATGACGCGCTGAAAAAGAAATGCGGGCCAGGCCTTGCGGTTGCGGTGAGAAGCTCCGCGACGGCCGAGGATCTACCGACGGCAAGCTTCGCCGGCCAGCACGAAAGCTATTTGAACATCCGGAACGAGATGGAGCTGATCGAGGCCTGCCGTCAATGCTTCGCCTCTCTCTTCACCGATCGCGCCATCGTCTATCGAAACGATAACGGCTTCGATCATTTCAAGGTCGCGCTGTCGGTCGGCGTTATGAAGATGGTGCGCTCCGATGTGGGCGCCAGCGGCGTTGTATTTACGCTCGACACCGAGACGGGCTTTCGTGATGTCGTGTTCATCACCGGCGGCTATGGCCTCGGCGAAAACATTGTGCAGGGCCGCATCGATCCCGATGAGTTCTACGTGCATAAGCCGACCTACCGGCAAGGTTTCCGCGCCGTTTTGAGCCGCAGCCTCGGCAAGAAGCAATCGAAGCTCATTCTCGGCTCCAAGCGAAATGCGACAGTCAATCGCGCAACGCCGATTGCCGACCGCGAGAAGTTCTGCATCTCAGATTCCGACGCGCTTAAACTCGCAGGCTACGCAATCGCGATCGAGGATCACTATTCGAAGCAAGCCGGCCATCCCATGCCGATGGATATCGAATGGGCCAAGGATGGGATTGACGGCGAAATCTATATCGTGCAAGCCCGGCCTGAGACCGTCGCCTCCCAGCGCTCCGCCGAGAGCCTCAAGACCTATTCGCTCAAGGCGAAGGCAGATGCCGTCGTCACGGGCCGCGCGATCGGTGAAGCGATTGCCACTGGCGTTGCGCGCATTGTGAAGTCGGCCGAAGACCTCAAGAATTTTCGCGCCGGTGAAATTCTCGTCGCCGAGACGACAGCGCCGGATTGGCAGCCTGTCATGAAGAAGGCTGCCGCGATCGTCACGGAACGTGGCGGGCGGACCTGCCACGCAGCGATCGTCGCGCGCGAGCTTGGCGTGCCCGCGGTCGTCGGCACCGGCAATGCCACTCATGCCATCCAAGAGGGATCAACCCTCACCGTTTCCTGCGCCGAAGGCGAAGTCGGTCATGTTTACAATGGTGCGCTACCCTTCGATACAAAGGTCATCGATCTCACCAAGGTCCCGCGCCCTCAGACGAAAGTCATGGTCAATCTCGGTGATCCCGAAATGGCGTTCCGCGTGGCCCAACTGCCTAACGACGGTGTTGGCCTCGCACGAATGGAATTCATCATCGAGGAGTTCATTGGCATTCACCCAATGGCCATCGCCAATCTCGACAAGGTGCAGTCGAAGGCGGCAGCGGCGGCCATCCGAAAGAAGACGCGCGCATACGCAAATCCCTCGGCATTTTTCATCGAGCGCCTCTCCGAGGGCGTCGGCATGATCGCCGCCGCTTTCTATCCCAATCCGGTGATCATTCGCCTCTCCGACTTCAAGACCAACGAATACGCGCACCTGCTTGGTGGTGCCGGCTTCGAGCCGCAGGAAGCAAACCCAATGATCGGGTTCCGTGGCGCGGCTCGCTACGCCCATCCGGCCTATGCGCAAGGGTTTGCGCTGGAGTGTGCGTCACTCAAGCGCGTGCGCGATGAGATGGGTCTTACCAACTTGAGGATCATGGTGCCGTTCTGCCGCCGGGAAGAGGAGGCGCGGCGCGTTGTCGAAGCAATGGCGGGCAACGGGCTGAAACGCGGAGCGAACGGCCTTGAGATCTACGTCATGTGCGAGATCCCGAACAATGTAATCCGAATCGATGCCTTTTCCGAGATCTTCGACGGTTTTTCGATCGGCTCGAACGATCTAACACAGCTGACCCTTGGCGTTGACCGCGACTCCGAAATCGTTGCATTCGATTTCGACGAGCGTGACCCAGGCATGATCGAAATGTTCCGCCTTGCCATCGAGGGCGCAAGGCGCAACCACCGCCATGTCGGAATTTGTGGCGAGGCGCCGGCAAACTGCCCCGAGATCGCGCAACTATTGGTGAGATTGGGAATCGATTCGATCAGCGTCAATCCATCAAGCTTGCTCCGCACAATGGAAGTTGTTGCGGATGCTGAGAGGAAATCCGAGCGGGCTGCTGCACAATAGTTCCGCTTCCAAGTTTGCACGCGTGCGCAGTGCCCGAAGGCCCGGCAGAAGCTGCCAGTGCCTTCTTAGGAGACGTGCACCGCCGAAGGCAGATAACGCACGAGCTCCTTGAACCTTCCCCAGTCTACGGCAGGCCAAATCTCGGTCGTCGCGTGGCCGAAGGTGCGCACGATGGTCGCCACCTTCATCGCGGTTTCAGTGTCAGGGGCCTCAAAGATATCGACATAATCGGCCGGCCCTAGAGTCGCAAAGCTCATAAGCCATTTGACGTTGCCGCACTCCTCCTTGATTCGGGCGCTCACGGCGTCAGAGAGCTCAGTCAATGACTTTGGGGCTTTCAATGCCTCATGGCTCAGCCGCGTGAGCATGATGTAATGGCTCATTTCGTCACCATCGATTTGCGAAACAGGTAGCCAAAATGCCTTGGCTCAGATGCTACCCTAGACTGGATGAATAGGGTCGCATTGACGCTAGTCAAATAGCCGCCCGGCAAGATCAGCGCGTATTGAGCCGGACATCAATAGAAGTATTGTGCTGAAAAGATCAAAGTTTCCCACAACGGGCCCGTTCCCTCTGAGAGCGTTTGCATGACGAAGGCAAAACCCCACCCCCGCGTGCCCCACCCTCCGAGTGCTCTTGCGCGCAAAAAGCCGCTTCCCTGGCAAATGCCCAAGCCCGCTGAAGAGGATGCCGACGCGCCCAAGCGCATCGAGGCGATTCTCAACAGCCCAAACTATCTGAGAGCCGATGAAGATACCGCCTTCCTCGCGCGCGACGAGATGCGCGGCGTCCGCTTGCAAACGGAATATTTCAAGGCCGAGCTCCTGCTTGAGGAGCATCAGGTGCAGCACACGATTGTCGTCTTCGGCAGCACGCGAATTTGCGAGCCGGCCACTGCCCGCAGAAATGTCGAAGCGTTGCGAGCGGCGCTCCTTGTGCGTCCAGGAGACGAGGAGCTCGCGCGTCAACTTAAGATCGCCGAACGCATTCAAGAGAAGAGCCACTTCTACGAAGTCGCACGCGCTCTCGGCCGGCTCGTGAGCGAAGAGAACCGCAAGCGGCATCACAACCATACCTTGATTATGACTGGCGGCGGGCCCGGCATTATGGAGGCGGCCAACCGAGGCGCCTTCGATGTCAAGGCGAAGACCATCGGCCTCAATATCAGCTTGCCGCATGAGCAATATCCCAATCCCTACATCTCCCCCGAGCTTTGCCTGAGTTTCCGCTATTTCGCGCTCCGCAAGATGCATTTTCTCATGCGCGCAAAGGCGCTCGTTGCCTTCCCCGGCGGCTACGGGACTTTCGACGAGGTGTTTGAAGTGCTCGCTCTCATTCAAACCCGCAAGATCAAACCGATTCCGGTCGTCCTTGTGGGTGAAGATTATTGGCGGCGCGCCATAGATTTCGACTTTCTCATCGACGAAGGCGCGATCGACACCGAAGACCGGGAATTGTTCTGGTTCGCGGAGACTGCCGAAGATATCTGGAATGACATTCTGCATTGGCACAAAGCGAGCGGCGAGCCACTGCATCAGTTACCTCCTTCGGAGCTTCCGGACGTTTAGGAGAACGCCCTGAAAATATCCTTCCATGGCGCCGACCGCGGCGTGACGGGGTCGTGCCACATGATCGAGTGCGCCGGCAAACGCATTCTCATCGATTGCGGGCTCTATCAGGGCAGCCGCGAGCTCGATGAAGAGAATGCCGAGCCGTTCGGCTTCGAACCCTCCGCCATCGACTATGTCTTGCTCACGCATGCGCACCTTGACCACTGCGGGCGCCTGCCGCTGCTCGTAAAGCGCGGCTTCAAAGGTGAAATCATCACGACCGCCGCTTCACGCGATCTTGCGCGCCTTGTGCTTCTTGACGCGGCGCGCCTCGAGGAAGAAGAGACAAGTTATCGAAATCGAAAGGCGCGAACACGCGGATCCAGTCATCACGAGATTGAACCCCTCTACGAAGTGACTGACGCGCTTGATGCGTTGGGCCATTTTGGCCGGACCGCAAGCTACCAGAAACCCGTCGAGCTTGCGCGCGGCATTCAGTGCACCTTTTTCGACGCAGGTCACATACTTGGGTCGGCCAGTATTCGGCTCAATCTTGCTGAGGCTGGGCAATCGGTCACCGTTTTATTCTCCGGCGACATCGGAAATAGCGGCCGCGCGCTCATGCGAGATCCCATGCCGCCCTCCGGCAACGATGCGGTCGTTATGGAATGCACTTACGGTGATCGCCTACACCGGCCTATGCACCTTTCGATCGAAGAACTGTACGGCGCCATCGCAGACACGTTTGAGCGCGGCGGCAACGTTATCATTCCAACCTTTGCGCTCGAACGCGCCCAGGAAATCCTCGCCGTGCTGAAGGAGGGCATTACGGGAGGCAGACTAAACAGCTCGATGCAAGTGTTTCTCGACTCGCCGATGGCGATCTCGGCAACCGATATTTTTAAACGCCATCCCGAGTGCTTTGATTCAGAGACCCGTGCCTTATTTAGCGCGGGGCAGGATCCGTTTGGCTTTTCAGGGCTCCATTTCATTCGAGAGGCGGAGGATTCCAAGGCCCTCAATCGAATATCCGGCGGGGCAATCATCATGGCTGGCTCCGGCATGTGCACCGGCGGCCGCGTCCGTCACCATCTGCGCAACAATCTCTGGCGCGACGCCGCAAGCGTTGTCTTCGTGGGCTTCGCAGCCAAGGGAACGCTCGCAAGGCAGATCATCGATGGGGCAAAGAGCATAACAATTTTCGGTGATCAAGTTCCTGTGCGCGCACGCATACACACGATAAACGGCTTCTCGGCGCATGCGGACCGCGACGAGCTTCTCAAATGGCACAGGCAAGCCAAGCCACGCCAGACATTTCTGGTCCACGGCGAAGAAGAAGTAATGGCCGCTTTCGCGTCGTCCCTCGCCGGCGCCGAGGTTCATCGGCCAGTGATTGGGCAGGTCTTTGAGCTGTGACATGAGACCGTCGCTTAAGCCAAGTGAGGGCTCTCAAAGCCGAGCACAGCGAGCCCGGCCTTGACCTCTGGGCAGCTCATGAAGAGCCGCCACAAGAGGCCAGTCCGATAATTTTCAATCATCACGATGATCGGGCCTTGATCGATCGCCAGGTGATCACTCGAATACCAACTGATTTGCTCGCTGAAGGCATCCGTGAACCCATAAGCGCGCCAAATACGATCGCCGAGCGTACCCAAGAAATGCCGGAGCGCCGGCATCGAAAGCTCAGGGCAATAAGGAATGCTCGCAAGAGCGGCGGTGGGTGCGATGACGCACCGGTCATTGGTTGGAGCGTGCGCAGAATAGCCAGTCGCATTGTCGCTCGCCGTCAATCCCCAACAAACATTGGAATAACCCAAGCACTTCATCGGATTATTCAATGCATGCGCGTGATTGATCCGCGTGTGGTTGACATTCTGACGCCAATAATCGGCATAGCGATCCTTCAGCCCGCGCGGATCGATGCCAAGAAACGAATAGTGGGCAAAGAAGAGCGGCCCGCCATAAGCGGGACCAAGCGGCAGCTCAATGCCATAATAGCTTTTGCCGTTGGCAAAGTCTTCGCCGCTCGCCCAGCCTTGGTGATAAATGTTTGGCTCAATCTTATGTGTCGGTGAAGATGCCGCCAGAACGTAGGCGATCAAGCATTCATTCCACCCGCGAATATGGTGATTGAGCGCCCATCCGCTCTTCGGGCTCCAATGCCAAGTCAGAACTGCATCACTGCGTGTGTGCCAGTTCCATTCGACTCTCTGCCATAGGGCGTTGATACGATTGCGGAGGCCGGTCTCGGCTTCGGAACCCGTCGCAAAATATTGGCGCGCACACAAAAGGCCTTGAAAGAGAAAGCTCGTCTCGACGAGATCGCCGCCATCATCACCGGGTGCAAAAGGAATCGTCTCTCCCGTCGCACCATCCATGAAGTGCGGAAAGACACCGTGATAGGACTTTGCGCGTTCAAGATGTGATGCGATTTGCGTAAGGCGGGACAGGGCCTGATCACGCGTAATCCATCCACGCTCCGCGGCAACCAGGATGGCCATAACCCCGAAACCCGATCCGCCGACGGCCACGCGGTCGCTCTGATCGCTCGCCCTGTCCTTGGCAAGCCCGCTTAAGGGATGGCTCAAATCCCAAAAGAAGCGAAATGTCTGTCTCTGCACGAGGTCCAGCAGATCCTCATCCGGCATTTCCTGCGGCGGCCTTGCGGTTGCGGGCATCACACCTTGCCCGATTGCGCACCGAGGGTCGCGACAGTTGATTGCTGATCGCCGCTGCGATCGGCGGACAAGACGCCAGGACCTTCCGATCGGGCCTCTGCGGCAACTTCAGGCACGACCCGCACAATTCGCACGTCCCTTTTGAAGCTCCCGCCTTCGGCTTCGTGGCGCGTAAAGCTTATGACCGCGGCTTTTGAAAGCTCATTTTCAAAAAGCGAATAAGCCATCTGCCGGCAGTCTTCCTCTAAGATATCAAATGCCTCATCGAGGAAGACAAAGTCCGGTTTGGCAAGCAGAAGACGCGCAAACGCGAGACGTTGCTGCGCTTCGAGCGTTAGATCTCTGTCCCACCGCGCGATCTTGTCGAGCGATGGGGTAAGATCGCTCAATCCAACTCTTCGTAGAGCGGCGGCAAGAGCTGCATCGTCGGGTGCTCCGGGTATCACCGGATAACAGAGAGAGGCGCGTAAACTGTCGGGAGGCACGTAAGGCCGCTGTGGAAGAAATGAAACCCGGGCGCCCCGCGGAATTGAGATCGTTCCACTTCCCCACGGCCACAGGCCGGCGACGGCGCGAAAGATATAGCTCTTGCCGGAGCGTGCCCTTCCCAAGATCAGCACATGCTCACCCGGCGCGACTTCGAAGGAACGAGGCTCGAGTGCGGCGGCGCCATCCGGAAATCTCACAACAAGCTTATCGAAGACCATTAGGTTCGAAGGGCTGCGAGCGATGGAGATACGGCTTCTTTGTCCACTCTCCTGATCGAGCGTCGCGAGCGACTGACGAAACCCAATGACGCGGCGCAAAGTGGCCCGCCAATCGGCCAGCGAGCTAAAATTGTCGACGAACCAGCGGAGCGATTGCTGTACCTGATTAAACGCGCCGGCGACCATCATGAGATCGCCGAACGAGAGATGATGTTCGAAATAGCCGGGTGCGGCAGCGAGAATCGGAATGACGATCGCAAACCAACCATAACCTGCAGTCACCCAAGTCAAGCGAGTGATCGCGGTCACGATGCGCCGGATGGTGGCAAGAAGCCGATCAATCTCCAGATTCAGTCGCCGCGTCTCGTTTGCTTCGCCACGGTAGAGCGAGATTCCATCGACATTCTCATTGGTGCGAACCAATGCGAACCGCAAGTCCGCTTCCCGCGCGTATCGCTCGACATTCAAGGCGACTAGCGGCCGGCCCACTGCCCAGCTCAACACCGACCCGACAGCCGCATAAAGCAGCGCACACCAAACCATATAGCCCGGAATTACGAGCTCCTTATGATCGAGGGAAAAGACAACGCCTCTAGACAAGAACCAGAGGACACCAATGAAGCTGACAAGAAGCAAAAGAGCCTGGACAAATCCCATCGCCAGGTCGGTCGAGAGTTCGATCAGATGGCGCGCATCTTCATGAATACGTTGATCCGGATTGCGGCCAATTGCACCGGCTGCCACCAACAGAAAGTCGCGCTTGGGCATCAACCATTGGCTGACCAGATCGCGCGTGAGACATTCGCGCCCACGCAGCTTGATCATCTGGTTCAGCCAAGTCTGGGCCACATTCAGCACAAGAATGCCGCTCACAATGAGCACAAAGACCAGGAGTTGATTAGTGAACTCCGCGAGATTGAACTGCTCGATTGCGTTGTAAAAATCCTTGTACCACGCATTAAGCCGCAACTGACCCGCGACCGTCACACAGATCACCGCCACAATCGCGGCTATATAGAAGAAGAGCCACGCGCGCCTTGGCCACGACCAGAATACGGCGATAAAGGCCTTAACCTGGGGGAGCAGCCTATCCGACACCCCGTAGGCAGGATTGTCGGCGCCTGGCACGCCGCCATCCGATGCATCGCTGTTTTCGCTCTGACTCATCCGCTGAGCCTGTGATTCTGAGATCGGCCAGATACCAATTGGCCCTACGGCTCTAAGTCAATATCATGCGCCGCGGTCCTTGGCGCGGTCAGATACGAAGCCAATCGCTGCCGCGGGAATGAACCTGTCCAGACGCTCGCAACTAGCCCATGACTCGCATCGATTCACTCCTCACCGCGATGACTCTGGAAGAGAAGATTGGTCAGCTGACCATGATCGCCGCCAATGCCGCGACCACCGGGCCAACTTCTCAGCATGATCTTCCGGCCGCCATCCGCGCGGGGCGAGTCGGCAGCGTTTTAAATCTATGGGGATCAAAAGAGACAAGCGAGCTTCAAAGAATCGCTCTCAGCGAAGGCCCCCACCCCATCCCCCTTTTCTTCGGCTTGGATGTGCTTCATGGCTTCAAGACGATTTTTCCGATTCCGCTCGCGGAGGCAGCGGCGTTCGAGGATGAGCTCTGGGAGAAGACGGCGCGCGCTGCCGCCGTAGAAGCTGCGGAAGCCGGCATCCATCTCACTTTCGCGCCCATGCTCGACATCTGTCGTGATCCCCGCTGGGGACGCATCGCCGAGGGCCCGGGCGAAGACCCCGTTTTGGGCGCGCGCTTTGCTGGCGCGAAGGTGCGCGGCTTTCAGGGAACGAATCAGCTGCGCGGCAGCCGCTTGTTTGCCACCGCCAAGCATTTCGTCGCTTATGGCGCAGCGCAGGCCGGACGCGAATATGCCTCGGTGGACATCTCGGAACGGACGCTTCACGAGGTCTATTTGCCGCCGTTCCGCGCAGCCGTCAGGGCGGGCGTGGCCGCCATCATGCCGGCATTCAACGACATAGCCGGCGTGCCGATGAGCGCCAATCGCACGCTGCTGCGCGAGCTCGTCCGAGAGAAATGGGGATTTGAAGGTGTCTTCATCAGCGATTACAACGCCATCGCCGAATTGATCAAACACGGCGTTGCCAGAGATTTAGCTGAAGCTGCCGCCTTGGCGCTCAAAGCCGGCATCGATATCGACATGATGGGCGGCGCCTATGAGCGGGGCCTGCCTGTCGCTCTAGCGCGTGAGCCCGCTTTGATTGGCGAGATCGATGCAGCGGTGCGGCGTGTCCTGAAACTTAAGGAAGAGCTCGGATTATTCGCTACACCGATAAGGCCAAGCGGCTCGACCGCATTCGCCGCGCCTGCCGCCCGGCGCGCTCTTGCACGCGAGGCGGCCTCCCGCTCCATTGTGTTGTTGAGCAATCGCGGCGTTCTTCCTCTTAAATCCGCGCCACGCCGCGTGGCTGTGATTGGCCCATTGGCCGCCGAAAGACACGAAATGCTGGGCCCGTGGGCGATGACCGAATGGGCCGACGACACGATCAACATTCTCGACGGCATAAAGGCAGCGCTGCTCGCATCCGATGTCGTGTCCGCCAATGGCGTCAGCATCGATGGCAATGACGATTCCGGAATCGCCGCGGCGGTCCAGCTCGCTAACACAGCCGATCTCATAGTGCTGTGCCTGGGCGAAGCCGCATCGATGAGCGGCGAGGCCGCCAGCCGATCGCAGCTGGATTTACCAGGGCGCCAAGAGATGCTCGCGCGCGCAGTCTTCGATGCGGGCAAGCCGGTTGTCGCCGTCTTATCGAGCGGACGACCCCTGACCGTGCCGTGGCTATTCGACCGGGCGGAGGCTGTTCTATCGACTTGGTTTCTCGGAAGCGAGGCGGGCCACGCCATTGCTGACATCCTAACCGGCGCTCGAAGTCCGACCGGCAAGCTGCCGATTTCATGGCCCCACAGCGTCGGCCAAGTTCCGATCTTTCATGCACAGCGCGCGAGCGGCCGCCCGGCAAACCCAAGTGACAAATTCACGAGCAAGTATCTAGACGTACCCAACGAGCCGCAATTTGCGTTCGGTCACGGCCTCACCTACACGCAGTTTAGCTATTCGAACCTAAGAGTTGGCCGAGAAGAGTTGCCGATCGGCGATCCACTCGATGTGACCGTAGATGTGACGAATACCGGCGCGCGGCCCGGCGAGGAAACCGTTCTTCTCTTCATCCATGATGTCGTTGCATCTGTCGCGCAGCCGGTGTTGGCATTCAGGGCAAGCGCAAAGATCGCTCTGGCGCCGGGAGAAACAAGGCCCGTCTCTCTCACTCTGCCTGCAGATGCGTTTGCCTTAGTCGGCCGGGACCTAAACAGCGTGATTGAACCCGGAGAGATGGAGATTCTTGTCGGGCCGAGGGCGGAACGACAGGAGCTTCTGCAAGCCAAAGTGAGGCTTATTGCACGCTGATTCGCAGCACGCACAGACTTATGGTTCTTTATCCGAGCGGCGAAAGCGCAGCCCAATTAAAGCACAGGCGAGGAAACGCACATGACGGCGACAGGCACTGAACGCGATTACGAGGCACTTGCGAAAGAGGTTCGCTATTTGCGCGACCGGCTCGAAATTCAGGATTGCATCCATCGCTATTGCCGTGGTCTTGACCGGCTCGACCGCGACATCGCGCTGTCGGCCTATCACGCCGACGGCTCGGACGATCGCGGCGGCCCGTTCGTCGGATCGCCGCGCGAGTTCATCGATTGGGTGTTTCCCGATCTTCAGAACGCCAAGGGCACCTCGCACAACATCAGCAATATCACCTGCGATATCACTGGCGACATGGCGCATGCCGAAAGCTACATCACGTTTCACGTCTGGTCAGCCGACGACAAGAACGTGATCATTGGCGGCGCACGTTATGTCGATCGGCTGGAGCGCAGAGACGGGCGCTGGGCAATCGCGCACCGCGAGGCGCTCATGGATTACATGGTTCGGCTTGAAGCTGCGCCGATGCGGGGCGGCAATATGCCAACCGGCATGCGCAACAAGAGCGATCGCTCCTATGTGCGCCCGCTTGGCTTATCAGAAGACGCAAAGCAGCGGCTCGCCAAAAGGAAGGCGGCGACCTGAGCTTTGCGGGAGCATCTCTCGAACCTCTGAGGATTGGCGGAAGAGAGTGGGTGTCGAACCCACCAAGGACTGGCTGACAGCCCTTCCCGGATTTGAAGTCCGGACGTTCCACCGGGAACGGTTCTCCTCCTAATTCGGTTCAATCAGCGCGGGCCCGGATGCATGTGCGAATTGTTCGAGCCGGCGCACATTGACGCGGCGCAAATCGCCCCGCCGCACCGTAAGCCCCTGGCGATCGAAATATTCGAGAATTTGGATGGCGATCTTGCGGCCATTGTTCAGCCGGTCGCGGAACTGCGCGGCAGAAATCTCGCCATTTGGGTGAGCGCGCGCGATCTCAGCAACAATCGCCGCCATCTCATCGACGGTTTCACGCAGAAAGAAGTGATCGGGCGCGACTTCGACTATTTCGCGTTGCTGCGCCAGAATCTTAAGAACGCGGCGTACGTCGCTCTCTTGCTCCTCGAGCAGCGCGGCGATTTCATTCGCGCGCGGCGGTCTGAAGCGTTCCCCGCCGGAGAGCAAAGGCGCAATGCGCGCCCGAAGACGCTCGTCGCGTTCGTCAAGTCTCGATCGGTGCCCGATCGCGCGAACCACGCCGCCTTCCGAAGCAAATGCGCCCGACTTTACAAGCTCACCAATGACAGCAGCGGAAATCCCTGAGGGAAGGCGCGGCTCAAGCGCCGCGGCGAGCTGTACAGTGTTCATGCCGCGCGCTTCGGGATTCGCACGGTGAAACGCTTCGACCGCGGCGCTCGCGCCCGCCGACAGCCGCTGCCAAACTGCAGGCGAGAAAAGAACGGTTTCGGCGCCCGCAGCAACTTTCACATGCGCCACATTGCGCAGCGTTTCTTGCACTTGCTCTTCGCTGAGCGCGCGGTCGCGCGCAAAATCCCCGATATCGACCAAGAACGGCCAGCGATCGAGCAGTGCCGCAAGGGACGTGCTTGGCTCCTCGATTGCAAGCGCCTCCAATTGGGCGAGCCGCGCCTGCGCACGGCGATGGCGGTGCGGCGCGCGTAAATCAACAAAGCGCCCGCCGCCAATTGTGCGGCTGGCCGAGGTGTCCCGCAAAATGAATCTGTCACCTGCAGCGGCCGCAATCGGGCGTTCGAGCACCAGCTGAATGCGGCCGCTCGCGCCGGGAGAAATAGGCGTCTCCTCCAGCAATGCAACCCGCGCCGGCACTTCGGCCGCTGCATGATGCAAATGCACGGGTGTCCAATGCGCAAGCGGCCTCGCTTCGCTGTCAAGCAAGCGCAGGATCGCATCGATGCGGCCTGCCGGCGCATGCAGGATGGGATCGAGCGCGACATCGCCACGCACAATCGCTTGCTTGTTGACGCCATCGCCGACGAGATTGAGCGCACCGCGCTCGCCCGCGCTTCCGCGCTCAGCCGGTTTGTTTTGCGCGTGGATCGAGCGCACGCGCGCGCGAAGGCCACTCGGGCTGACGGCGATATTATCGCCAACCGAAACGGTTCCCGACATCACCGATCCCGTCACGATGGTGCCAGCGCCCGCTATCGTGAAGCAGCGATCGACCGCAAGGCGAAATCGGCCTTGCGCCTTGCGCGCCCTGAATGCGCGCGCCGCAGCAATCAGCTCGCCACGCAATTCCTCAATGCCCTCGTCGGTGACGGCGGACACTGCGAGGATCTTCGCTTCCGACAAGCCCGTCGACTCTAGGATCTTGCGTATGTCTTGCGTAACTTCCGCCCGCCGGTCAGCCGAGACAAGATCGACCTTAGTGAGAGCAACGAGACCGCTAGTGATACCAAGAAGATCGACAATGGCAAGATGCTCGCGCGTTTGCGGCATAATACCGTCATCGGCAGCAACCACGAGCAAGACGAAGTCGATGCCGGTTGCACCGGCGAGCATATTGCGCACGAAACGATCATGACCCGGCACATCGACGAACCCGATGATATTACCATCGCCGGCCGGCATATAGGCGAAGCCGAGATCGATCGTGATGCCGCGCTCCTTCTCCTCCTTGAGCCGATCGGGATCGACACCCGTCAGCCTGCGGACGAGCGCTGATTTGCCGTGATCGATATGACCTGCGGTGCCGACAATCATGGCTTGTCGCCGTCCGCAATGCGAAATTGCGCAAGATTGTCGATAAACCCGGCCTCGTCTTCGAGACAACGTAAGTCGAGCAGTAAAGACTGATCGCTGATGCGCCCGATAACGGGCATCGGCAATTGGCGGAAGGCCGCAGCGAGCTTTTCCAGCGCACGCCCCGCGCCCTTCGCGGCCGCCGGGCGAATGGCAAGCCCAGCGCTCTTGAGGGTGTCGACCGGCACGGCGCCCGAGCCGACTTGGCTGGCGCACGAGACGACATCGACGCGATAGCCGGTGCCAAGCCGCTCTACGATTGCGGGCGCAATTCCGCGCGCGCAAGCCTCGATTTCCTCCGTCTTGCGCGAGAGCAATCGCAGGGTCGGCAGGCGCTCGGCCAAGCAGTCGGGATCGCGGTAGAGCCGAAGCGTTGCCTCGATCGCAGCGAGCCTAATCTTGTCGATGCGCAAGGCGCGCTTCATCGGGTTCTTGTTGATCTGCGCGATCAGCTCCTTGCGCCCGACGATGAAGCCCGCTTGCGGGCCGCCGAGCAGTTTATCGCCTGAGAAGGTTACGAGATCGGCGCCCGCCTCTATTGCTTCGCGCACGGTGGGCTCGCGCGGTAAGCCGTAACGCGAGAGATCGACCAATGTGCCTGAACCCAGGTCATTGACGAGCGGCACACCGCGCTCATGCGCCAGCGCCGCGAGCTCGCGATCACCCACCTCGGCAGTGAAGCCCTCGATGCGGTAATTCGATGTGTGAACCTTGAGGATCAGGCCGGTCTTCTCATTGATTGCTTCGACGTAGTCGCGCTTGTGCGTGCGGTTGGTCGTGCCGACCTCAATCAGCTTGGCGCCGGCGCGGCTCATGATCTGCGGCATGCGGAACGCACCGCCGATCTCGATGAGCTCGCCGCGCGAGACGATTGCGCTCTTGCCTTTGGCGAGCGTATTGAGCGTGATCAGCACGGCGGCGGCGTTGTTATTGACGACGGTTGCATCTTCCGCGCCCGTCAGCTCGCGCAAGAGGTCGCGCAAAACATTGTCGCGCTCACCGCGCCGCGCGCCGCCCAAATCAAACTCGAGCGCCACGGCATTGCGCATCGCTATGGCCGCAGCCTCGATTGCTTCTTCGGCGAGAAGCGCACGGCCGAGATTGGTGTGAAGCACCGTGCCCGTGAGATTGTATACGGGTTTGAGCTTTGAAGCGTGAGCCGCATCGAGGCGATCGCGCGCGGCCAAGGCCGCCGCATCAGCCGTCAGCGTTGCTAGCTGCGATCGCGCATCAGCCAGCACGACGCGCGTTGCCTCGACAGTTGCTTGCCGGCCGTAACGATCAACCAGCACGGCCGCGAGCGGCGTGCGCAGAACCGCATCGACCGACGGAAGGTCCCGCGCCGTCGTGCTCACGCCGCCCTCACCCGGCTTGTTCTGTTTCACCGCTCCTCAACCAAGCTCGCGCCATTCGCCGGTCGCAAGATAGCGGTCAATCGCGATCGCCGCATCAGCGCCGTCGCCCATGGCGCCGCTGGCCCGGTGAGGGGAAGCCTCGCGTACATTTCCTGCTGCGCAAATGCCCTTCACCTGCGTCCGCATGGCGGCATCGACTCTAACCCGCCCGGTTCGATCAAGCGGGATCAACTCGCGGACAAGGGCGGTGTTAGGCACGAGGCCCGTGCAGGCGAAAACGCCACTTGCCTCAAGGTCCGATTCAGCGCCCGAGCCCAAATCCTTGAGGCGCACGGCGCTCACTCCACTGTCACCAATAATCTCGGTGACGACTGTCTTGTAGCGAATCTCGATCTTTGGATTGCCGATCACACGCTGCCGATAGCTCACTTGCCCAGTGAGCGCATCGCCCCGCTCGACGATCACGACTTTCGATACGTGCTCGATGAGCGTCAGCGCTTCCTGCATCGCGGAATCGCCACCGCCGGCAACCACGGCAACTTTGCCGCGCAACAGCGGCGCATCGCAGCTTGCGCATTCGCTGACGCCTTTGCCGAACAAGCGCTCCTCGCCCGGCACGCCGAGCTTGGCAAGCGCAGTGCCGGTCGCGATGATCACGCCTTTGGCCACAATCTCGCCTTCCACGCTCGCAAGGCGCCATGCCGCGCCGTCAGCGGCAATCGCCTCGCACTCTGCCATGATGAATTTCGCGCCAGCAGCATCCGCTTGCTCTTGCGACATCGGGCAGAAATCATAGCCGGGCACGCCATCGGGAAATCCCGGGATGCCTTCGATCACATTGATGCTCACGAGCTGACCGCCGATGAGACCGCCGGCCAAGAGCGCCGTACTCCGGCCAAGCCGCGCGCTCGTCAATGCAGCGCTCAAACCTGCAATGCCGCTGCCGACGACAACGACTTCGAATTCATCACTCACGCTTGATTGCTCCCAAACTCATTCTTCGACTTTGATTCCAGCCGCGCCCGTCTCGGCTCGCCCAATCACACGAGCCGCAGGATAGCCGGCTTCGCGGATCATCCGCGCCAGGGCGCCGGCACGCTCGGGCGCGACTGCAACGAGGAGTCCGCCCGATGTCTGAGGATCGGTGAGGAGATGCCGGCGCCACTCCGGCAAGTTCGAGGGCAACTCGACGGCGCCGCCATAGCTCGCCCAATTGCGATGCGAGGCGCCCGTGACAAAGCCTTCCTGCGCGAGCGCGGCGGCGCGCGAAAGAAGCGGCACCTCGCTCACTTTGAGAACAAGACGCAAGCCAGAGCCGCGCGCCATTTCGAGCCCGTGGCCGAGCAAGCCAAACCCGGTGACATCAGTGATCGCATGCACGGCATCGTCCTGCGCAAGCTCGGCGCCGATCTTGTTGAGCAGCGTCGTGGTGGCGATCATCTCTTGATAGTCATCGGTGTTGAGCGCCTCTTTCTTGATCGCGGCGGAATAAACGCCCACACCAATCGGCTTGGTCAGAATGAGTGCATCGTCCGGTTTGGCTCCGGAATTGCGGCGCACCTCGCGGGTCTTGCAGGTGCCAACCACCGCAAGACCGTAGATCGGCTCGGGCGCATCGATCGAATGACCGCCGGCCACCGGAATGCCCGCGCTCGCGCAAACTTCAGCGCCGCCCTGCAAGATTGCGCGCACCACATCAGGCGCGATCTTTCCGAGTGGAATGCCAAGGATCGCGAGCGCCATGATCGGCCGGCCGCCCATCGCGTAAACATCCGATATCGCATTGGTGGCAGCGATGCGGCCGAAATCACGCGGGTCATCTACAACCGGCATAAAAAAATCCGTCGTTGCGATGACGCATGTGTCGCTGCCCTCGAGCTGCCACACGGCTGCGTCGTCACTCGTCTCTGTGCCGACAAGCAGATTCGGGAATGCGGCAGCGACCTGTGGCTGGTTCGCTAACAGCTCTTGCAACACCGATGGCGCGAGCTTGCAGCCGCAGCCACCGCCATGCGCAAGGCTAGTTAGGCGAACTGGCGAATGCGTCGTCAGATCGAAATCTCGCGTGCCGTGATCGTGTACTTGAATGTGTCCGCGTTAAGGCAATCGAGCATGGTGCCGCCCACCTCCGCTTGCGGATACATCAGGAAAGCGATGCCGTCGCCCGCTTGCGAAAGCCGCACGTCCTGAGCGCTGTTGTAAGGCACCCAATTGGTCTCCCAAGCGCCAAACAAAGCCTTGCGCGCCGCGGCGACTTTATCCGACGCCATATCGAGATTGCCCGGCGGCTCTTCGAGCGCGACTTTGCGCACATCCGCCGGATCCATCGGCACCCAGCCGATACCGGTCAGGTACACCTCGGCGCGGCAGTGCTGCGCCTTGGTTACGGTCGGCGTGCTGGGGCCGAGACTCTTGTAGCCGAATTGCGAAGGCGCAACTCGGATTCCATAGAGATCGCGTGCGGGGATGCCTTGGGCCCGAACGAGGCCGACGAAAAGCGGATTTATGTCTGCGCATTTGCCGCCCATTGCTGCCGTTCCGGCCCTCAGCATGCCGGCTACATCACCGGCGCCGCAGCCACGCACCTTGCCGTCGCGATAAGTATGATCGACAACCCATTCATAGATCGCGCGCACTTTGCCGATCTCAGTCGTTTGTCCGTGTACGATCTTATCCGAGGCCTCTTTGACGATCCCATCGAGCGGCACAAATTTCGTCGCCTTGAGATATTCGGCGCGCTCCGCATCGCTCAGCGGCTCCGAGTTGGGAGATGTTGCTGCAGAATCGACCGCGCGATCGCGTGTCGAGAACCGGCTCACAACTTCAAGAACCGGCGCCGCCTCGCCCGTCCACGACGCCTCGACAAAGGTCGCGCCCGAACCTGGATCGGTTCTCAGGGCCGCATCGGCCGCATTGCCGGAGAAGAATGTGCCATGCGCCCAAAACCAATTCCCGAAATCGCGCGACGGCGCGGGAACCCAAACGCGTGTTGCACCATTGGGGCTGGCGATCTCGATCCGGGTAACAAGCTCAAAGCTGCGCACCGGCCCTGGTTGCGGGGCAAAGACCACGGGATCGGCGAAGCTTGGCCGCACGAACGGGGCTGCGACTGCCGAGAGCGCGGCCGATTTGAGAAATGTCCGGCGATTCAATGACATGATGTTCCCTTCATCCCATCCCGTTTGTTCTTATCGTTGCACATATCAACTATACATTGCCGGAGATGTCCAGCGTAGACGCGGAGCCGCATTGGCGACGAGATCACCTTCACCAGCCGGATTTCATGCCGTAAGGCGCGCCGCGATAGAAGGCATCGATACGCCGGATCTTGCCGTCCTCGATCTTGAACAGGAACGCGCAGTTCATCGTCACGGGAGAGGTCATGTTGGTGGTGATGCGGCCATCGAACTGCTCGTTTGCCGCGATATCGCCAGGCGCACCAGCCCGCGGGCCGGGATATTTCACTCGGCCGTAGCCCGGCGCATCGAAAGAGAGCGTCGTGCCGGTGTTGTCGAGCTGGAAGAAGCTCATCACCAGTCCGCGCGCGGGATCAGCCCAGCTGCGCAAGCCGCGCATGCGCTTGAGGTTTGAAAAGAAACCGCTGTCGATCTGCTCGCGGCAGCTCAGGGCGAAAGGCCTGTATTTCGGCTGATCGGGATCGAGAGCTTTGGCGTCGGGAACGTTCGTCGTCGGTTGGCCATTATCGAAGCGGCGGCAATCGTCGGCGAAAGAAACCGCGCCCGCATCGTTCGAGATAATCGCTTTGATATAGGCTTCCGCCGCCTTCACCAGCGCATCATGCGCTTCCGGCTTCGCCACTTTCTGGGTAAATAGCGGATCTGGCGGGCCGACCAGCGCGCCATCCATCGTCACCAGCATTGCGGGCTGCAGCAGCGTGATTGTGCCGCCTCTGTCACCGAAGAACTCCTCGCGCACCGGAATGATCTCGACTTCCGAAATCTTTCCGCCATTGGCTTTCAGGCGCATTGCCATCACGCCTTTCACCTTATTCTCATCGAACTTGATGAGCCGCAGCACCTCATCGCCATCGACAAAGGAGATGCGATAGGTGAGATCAGTGGCACCAGGGAAGATGCACGCATCTTGCCCAGCCAGCGCGCTCAAAGTGCCCCAAAGGCCATCGCCGATTTCGAGCTTCTGTCCGTTCTCGGTATAGCGAAAATCTTTGGTGAGCGGCAGGCGCGAGCCATCATTGGCGAGCAACGCGTATTCGAACTGATCCGCCAGCGTCTCTAGCGTTTCGGCCGTCGCTACCCCGCTCATTTGATCACCATCATGTCAGGCGCATCTTTCCACGGCGGCGGCGTGCCATAAGGCGTTTCAATGAGCGTCATCTCGATGCGGTAGATCATGCCGTCCTTGAGCTTGAAGCCCTCGACGACCTGCAACGTGCGCGGCACGGAGAAATAAGGCGGCAGCACAAATACATTGCCGGTCGAAAGCGGCAGCTTACGCACTGTGCCGTTGTGATCGAGCGTGACCATCGCGAGCACAGCCTGGCGCTCTTCATCGAGCACCAGGAAGCGGCGATCACGGATATCGGTCACGAAGCCCAAAAAACCCATGCCGAATTGGCGGCGCGCATCCATCGAGCGGAAATCAGTATCCGTCGAATGGCCATAGGCTTCCTTGGTCTTCAGATTGGTGGTCTTGAGCCCGTGCTCCATGCGGTCACAGAGCGGATGGAAGAAGGTGTAATCCGCGCGCGCATCGTTTCGCACCATCGCGGTGAAATACTTGTTCACCGTGCGCACCATATCTTCGCGACTCATTCGCTCAGCCGGCGGCACGGTCTCAAGCCATGTCGGCTCGGGCTTGCCCATCTCCTCATAGCGCACATAGCCGCCGGGATCTCTGATGATCATCGTCTCGATCTCGGCAATCTTGCCATTATCGGCGCGCAAGCGAAGATCGAGCATCGCCCGCGCGCCATGCTCGGTGACTGTGCCGATCATCCCGACATTGCCCGTCACGGGGTCAGCGAAGAGGTGGCGATAGGTGCCGAGCCCATCGACAGTTTGAAAGCTGCCATCGCCGACATCGAGCACCTGGCCTTGCTCTGCGAACTTAGCCCCTCGTGCCAATGGCAGCGCAGCGACATCCTTGGCGAGCATCGCTTTCAGATAGGTGTCGATGAAGCCTTCAAGCTCAGCGCGCTGTATGCCCATGTTCGCCCTCGGAAAGCCAGCCAGGTTAGCCTTGCTGATGCGCGCCTCGTTGCGGCCCGCTCTTCAGTGCGGCTTAGGCACGCGCATCTTCTGTTCGCCGGTCTTCGGATCCATATATTCGCGGTTCGCCTCGCACACATATTCTTGGATCTTATAGCCGGGCGTGCGCTTGTATTCCCACGTCCATGTCCACGGCCCGGTCAGATAAACCGGGTCAGTGACCGTGACCTCATCCTTCATGAAGTTGGCGTTTATGAGCGAGATACGCTCGTCGATGCTCATCTGATCGGAATGCGGTGTGTTCCGGAACTGAACTTCGGGCTTGACGCCGATCGTGTTGGCGACCAGCGTATTCCCCTCCCAATGGCCGACGGAGTGACCCCAGAAATACGGCTCAGCATCGTCGAACTTCATCTGCTGTTCGCCGAGATAAATGCGATGCACCTGATTGTAAGCCTCTTCGATAATCGTAACCTGGCCTTTGCTCTGCAGCACCTCGAGCGGAAACATTCCCATCATCATTGCCGGCATGCCGTCGGGAAGACAGTCCACATATCCGCTAGCGAGCGGTTTGCCGGCAGCCGTCGCATCAGCCACTTTCTTCTGTTCCGCCTTCCAGACCACC
>JBAQHC010000732.1:0-4338 GCA_049288095.1 Alphaproteobacteria bacterium
GTACCCTCACCCAGCCCTCTCCCTGAAGGGAGAGGGGTTTTGTACGGAATTCATTGCCGGTTCGCTGGCGCAATTGAGATAGGGACCCCATGAACCAGGAAGTCCTCAATATTTTCGGCCCGACAAACGTTGCCCCGACGTTCGATCGCATCAAGATTTCGATCGCCTCGCCGGAGCGGATTTTGTCGTGGTCGTATGGCGAGATCAAAAAGCCTGAGACGATCAATTACCGCACGTTCAAGCCCGAACGTGACGGTTTGTTCTGCGCGCGCATTTTCGGCCCGATCAAGGACTATGAGTGCTTGTGCGGCAAGTACAAGCGCATGAAGTACAAGGGCATCGTGTGCGAGAAGTGCGGCGTTGAAGTGACGCTGAGCAAAGTGCGTCGCGAGCGCATGGGCCATATCGAGCTTGCCTCTCCCGTTGCACATATCTGGTTCTTGAAGTCGCTGCCCTCGCGCATTGGTTTGATGCTCGATATGGCGCTCAAGGATTTGGAGCGCGTGCTCTATTTCGAGCACTACATCGTCACAGAGCCCGGTGTAACGCCGCTTGAGGTCAAGCAGCTCCTTTCTGAGGAGGAGTACCTCAAGGCTCAAGAAGAGTATGGCGAGGACGCCTTCACCGCCATGATCGGCGCTGAGGCGATCCGCGAGCTTCTCTTGCAGATCAGTCTTGAAGGCGAGATTGAAAAGCTCCGCGCCGAGATTGCGGTGGCTACCGGCGACTTGAAGCCCAAGAAGCTCATCAAGCGTTTGAAACTGGTCGAGGCCTTCCACAATTCGGGCAACCGCCCGGAATGGATGATCCTGACCGTCGTTCCGGTGATCCCGCCGGAGTTGCGTCCACTTGTTCCTTTGGACGGCGGCCGCTTCGCAACCTCGGACCTCAACGATCTTTATCGCCGCGTCATCAACCGCAACAACCGCTTGAAGCGCCTCATCGAGCTCAGGGCGCCGGACATCATCATCCGTAACGAGAAGCGCATGCTTCAGGAGTCGGTTGATGCGCTGTTCGACAATGGCCGCCGTGGCCGCGTGATCACTGGCGCCAACAAGCGTCCGCTCAAGTCGCTCGCCGATATGCTGAAGGGCAAGCAAGGCCGCTTCCGCCAGAACCTGCTTGGCAAGCGCGTCGACTATTCCGGCCGTTCGGTGATCGTGGTCGGTCCCGAGCTCAAGCTGCATCAATGCGGTTTGCCGAAGAAGATGGCGCTCGAGCTCTTCAAGCCTTTCATCTATTCGCGGCTCGACGCGATGGGCCTGTCATCCACGGTCAAGCAGGCGAAGAAGCTCGTTGAGAAGGAGCGGCCCGAAGTTTGGGACGTGCTTGAGCAGGTCATTCGCGAGCACCCGGTTCTCTTGAACCGCGCGCCGACGCTTCACCGCTTGGGCATTCAGGCGTTCGAGCCGATGCTGATCGAAGGCAAGGCGATCCAGCTTCATCCGCTGGTTTGCACGGCGTTCAACGCTGATTTCGACGGCGACCAAATGGCGGTTCACGTTCCGCTGTCACTCGAAGCGCAGTTGGAAGCGCGCGTCTTGATGATGTCGACCAACAACATCCTCTCGCCCGCGAACGGCAAGCCGATCATCGTGCCTTCTCAGGATATCGTGCTCGGGCTCTATTATCTCACCATGGTGAAGGACCACGAGCCCGGCGAGGGTATGGCGCTTTCCGACATGGCGGAGATCGAGCACGCGCGAGCAGCAGGCGCGGTCACGCTCCACACCAAGATCAAGTCGCGCTTCAACGGCGTCGATGAGGATGGTCGGCCATATCGCAAGGTCGTCGACACGACACCTGGACGTATGATGCTCGCGGCGCTGCTGCCGAAGCATTACAAGATGACCTACGATGTCATCGACAAGCTGATGACGAAGAAGGAAATCTCAAAGCTCATTGACACGGTCTATCGCCATTGCGGTCAGAAGGAGACGGTGCTCTTCGCCGACCACATCATGGCGCTCGGCTTCAAAGAGGCAGGGCGCGCGGGCATTTCGTTCGGTAAGGACGATATGCTCATCCCCGAAACGAAGGAAAAGATCGTCGACGAAACCCGCGCGCTCGTGAAGGAGTATGAGGAGCAATACATCGATGGCCTCATCACCCAGCGCGAGAAATACAACAAGGTGGTCGATGCGTGGTCGCAATGCACCGACCGCGTCGCATCGGAAATGATGAGCCGCATCTCGGCGACGCATCGGGATGCAAACGGGCGCGAGACCGATATCAACTCGGTCTACATGATGTCGCACTCGGGCGCGCGCGGTTCACCGGCTCAGATGAAGCAGCTTGCCGGCATGCGTGGCCTCATGGCCAAGCCATCGGGCGAGATCATCGAAACGCCGATCATCTCGAATTTTAAAGAGGGTCTCTCCGTGCTCGAGTATTTCAACTCGACACACGGCGCGCGCAAAGGTCTTGCTGATACTGCGCTCAAGACGGCGAACTCGGGCTATCTCACGCGTCGTCTCGTCGACGTTGCGCAGGATTGCATCATCACCGAAGAAGATTGCGGCACGCAGAACGGCATTCATCTCTCCTCCGTCGTCGAAGGCGGCGAGGTCGTGGATGCGCTCTCGGAACGCGTTCTCGGCCGTACGGCGGGTGAGGATGTGATCGATCCGCGCGATGACTCGGTTATCGTCAAAGAGGGTGACCTTATTGACGAGACCGCAGCTGAGAAGATCGATGCGGCGGCGGTGCAGCGGATCAAGATCCGCTCGGCCCTCACCTGCGAAGTACGCTGGGGCATTTGCGCAAAATGCTATGGCCGCGATCTCGCGCGCGGAACGCCGGTCAATATGGGCGAAGCGGTGGGCGTCATCGCGGCTCAGTCGATTGGCGAGCCCGGCACGCAGCTCACCATGCGCACCTTCCACATCGGCGGCACGGCGCAGGTGGCTGACCAGTCGTTTATCGAGGCGGCACAAGACGGCGTGATCAAATTCGCTAACGCTAATGTTGTGCGCGACTCCGAGAAGACGCAGGTCGTGATGGGCCGCAATATGCAGCTTCTCATCACCGATGACAAAGGCAACGAGCGAGCCTCCTACAAGATCCCTCATGGCGGGCGTATCCGCGTCGACGAGGGTCAAAAGGTGAAGCGCGGCACGCGCCTTGCCGAATGGGATCCTTACACGATCCCAATCTTGACCGAAGTTGCGGGCGTTGTGCGCTTCGAGGATTTGGTCGAGGGCGTTTCGGTCAAGGATATCGCCGACGAAGCTACCGGCATTTCCAACCGCGTGGTGGTCGATTGGCGCACCTCGACGCGCGGTAGCGATTTGAAGCCGGCGGTGTCAATCGAGGCCAGTAACGGCTCGACGGCAAAGCTCGCGTCGGGCGCCGAAGCGCGTTACCTCCTCTCGGTTGATGCCATTCTCTCGATTGAGGATGGCGACAAGGTAAAGGCGGGTGACGTGCTTGCACGTATCCCGACCGAGGGCGCCAAGACACGCGACATCACGGGCGGTTTGCCGCGCGTGGCGGAGCTGTTCGAGGCGCGGCGGCCGAAGGATGCGGCGATCCTCGCTGAGATCGACGGCGTCGTTCACTTCGGCAAAGACTACAAGAACAAGCGCCGCATCATTCTTCAGCCTAGGGATGAATCGATGGAGCCAAGGGAATATCTCATTCCGAAGGGCAAGCACATTGCGCTTCAGGAAGGCGATTTCATCGAGCAGGGCGAAATGATCCTCGACGGCAATCCGGCACCGCACGACATCCTTGCGATCTCGGGCGTCGAGGAACTGGCCGCCTATCTCGTCAACGAGATCCAGGAGGTCTATCGCCTGCAGGGCGTGAAGATCAACGACAAGCACATCGAGGTGATTGTTCGCCAGATGCTGCAAAAGATCGAAATCTCCGAGTCGGGCGACTCCACATACCTGCCCGGCGAGCAGATCGATCAGATCGAGTTCGACGAGATCAATGAGCAACTCAAGGCGCAGGACAAGCAGCCGGCGCAGGGTACGCCGGTTCTCCTTGGCATCACCAAGGCGAGCCTGCAGACGCGCAGCTTTATCTCGGCGGCCTCGTTCCAAGAGACCACGCGCGTGCTCACCGAAGCCGCTGTCAACGGCAAGGTGGATACGCTCCTGGGCCTCAAGGAGAACGTGATTGTCGGACGCCTTATCCCGGCCGGTTCGGGCGCGATGCTCAGCCGCTTGAAGGCGATTGCGGCGGAACGCGATGCGGCGATCATCGCCGAGCGCGGACCATCGGCTGAGCTACCGCAAGGCGCGCCCGCATTGCCTGCTCCGGCACAAACGCCGGCGCCGGAAGCGGCGGCCGGCGGTGGCGGGGAGTAATTCTCCGTACACGATGTGAAAA
>JBAQHC010000733.1:0-1868 GCA_049288095.1 Alphaproteobacteria bacterium
GTAGACACCGGTCCAGCCGCCGTTGCCGGGCCGCACGGTCGGCGCGCGATAATTGAGATAGGGTGATAGCGCGATATAGCCCTTGAACGCGCAGGCGAGGCGGCTTGCCGCAACGTGCAAGACATAGCCCCCGCCCGAAGAGTGGCCGATCAAGATGCGCGGCTCGCCCGGATATTGCTTCGCCAGATACCGGACGAGGTCGGTCATGTCGTCGTCCAACTGCCCGGCATAGGAGATATCGCCGCGCCGCCCGCTGGCGCCGTGGCCCCTCACATCGATTGCGACAGCGCCGATGCCCGATCTTGCCAGCGCCTTGGCCGCGAGGTGCATCTCCGCCGAGCTGCCCGATGAGCCATGGATGAGCACGGCGAGCCCGTGACCTGGATTGCCCGCATAGCGCCGATACGCCAAGGCGGTCTTGTCGCGGGCTTGGAAAGTCTCGAGCCGCGGGAGGTCGGCCGCGGCTCGGGCGATTTGCTCGCCCGCGGCACTGATGGAACGCAAGGGCGGAGGCGGAGGCGCCGTTCCGAAAATGAGGGCGGCCGCAAGACCAGCGGCGATCACCAGCACCACCGAGCCCAGCCCGAAGATGAGTCTTACAAACACGGCCAACCCCTTGCATGATCCGACCGCCGAAGCCCTATCATACGGTTTCACGAGATGGGGCCGCGCTTTCGCGAATGGGAGGGGGGTTTTCGCCAATGACCGCATCAGGCAGTTCACGCAGCGTGAAGAGCATCGCTCGATTGGGTCGCATGGGCGCTTGTCTTCTTGCCGGCGCGCTCGTTCTTGCACTTCTGGGGCCGTTCGGCACCGCGCTCACCATGAGCCTGCCGCCCCGCTCGCTCTATTGGCTGACCACCGTCGGGCTGATCGGCGGCGCAATCGCCAGCACCCACTGGTGGCTTAAGACACGGTTCTATCCGCGCGGGCTGCCAGCTTGGGTGATTGCGGCGGTCGCCATCGCGGCGGCGATCCCTGGCGCCGCGCTCGTGCGGCTGTGCCTTGCGCTGTGGTCGCCCGGCTCGCTCGAACACGTGACCTTCGCCGGACTTGCCAGTCAGGTTCTGCTCGTCAACATGATTGGCGGTGGACTGACTTTGGCGTTGCGGCGCGCACGTGGCGGCGATGTCGCTGCCCTACACGACGTCCCCGAGCGCCGCGCGTGCAGGGCAAGCGCGTTCGCTGAGCGGTTACCGCCTGCGCTGCGTCAAGCCGGACTCATTGCCCTTGAAGGCGAAGACCACTATTTGCGCGTTCACACCAGTGCAGGCTCGGCGCTCATTTATTTGCGCCTGTCTGAGGCTGAGGCATTGCTCAAGCAAGAAGACGGCCTAAGAGTGCACCGATCCTATTGGGTCGCGCGCAACGCGGTCGAAGGCGTCACGCGCAGTCAAGGCCGCACTCTGTTGCGCTTGACCGGAGGCTTGATTGTCCCCGTGAGCCGTGCGCGTCAAAAGGCACTTATCGAAGCACGCTGGCCGCACCTGATTGCCCAGTCCACCCGATAGACCCGCGAAGGCCCGTTCGCTGCGACCGGCGATCCGCGCTATACGGTTCGGCGGAGGTCCCCTCAGCTCAGCAGGATAGAGCGGCGGAATTACGGTGACAGTGGAATTACGGTGACACGGAATTACGGTGACAGTTTACTCAATTGCACTTGAAGCTTACTGGTGCAGGTAGACGGCGCGCTCGTGTGAGAAGGCTTTGAAGCCGAAATAGCCGTGATAGCTGCCCATGCCGCTGCCGTTGACGCCGCCGAACGGGAGCTGATTTTCGGGGGTAGTGCGAGAACACGCCGTTGACGGTCACGCCGCCGGCAAACTCGTCATTGCCGGGCCTCATCCTGAGCCCGTCGAAGGATGACC
>JBAQHC010000734.1:0-1932 GCA_049288095.1 Alphaproteobacteria bacterium
GCGCTAGATAGCACTGTCTCTTCCGCTGATGAAATGACGCGCATCGCGCGTCAAAAGCGCCCTAGCTTTGTTGCGGGTCTGCCGTGGCCGCCGCAAGGCGCCGATTGAAGATCTTGATCGCGTCGTCGGTGAGGATTGCCGCCATAATCTTCTGGCAGGCCTCGGCCCAGACAACAATGCGATCGCGATCCCTCCGCTTTGCCGTGTGCAAGAGATCTATGATGCCCTTGCCATAATCCTCGAGGAGATTGATGACTTCGGTCTTTGTCTTCTCGAACGCGACGCCGTAGCCAAGCTGGCTTGCAAACAGGCGCGCCGTGGCCAGAAACAAGACAATGGTTTCGAGCCGGCGCACCAGCTTCGGGTCCGGCGGATTATCGACCACCGGCACCATGGAGCCGCTCTTGGCGCCAGAGGTTGCCTTTTGCATGGCGAGCCCTGAATGCAGCTCTTGCAGGATGCCCTCAAACAGCGCCTCGAGCCCGTCGGACACGGCACCGCGCGCCTTGAGCAGGCGCTTGCCCCACTGCCCGTCCTTGCGCATGCCGACTTCACGGGTCATGCCGGCCTGAAGCATGGCGAAGCGTCGCAGGAATTCGTCCGCCTGCTGAGGATCAAAGCTCGACGGTTTGAGATTCTTGATCGCGGCGGCTTCGGATTCGAGATCGAGCACCAGCCACTCACCGACCATCGAAAGATCGCTCTGTTTCAGGTCTTGATCGTTGTCCGCCTGAACGAGCTTGGCGGCGATGCCGAACAGCTCCCACGGATGCGCAACCCGAGTCGATAAATTGAGGACGATATAAGGCGCGCCGGCCGGGAATTTTTCCTCGACCTCCTCATAAACCCTCCGGATAATCTCGAACTCCTCCGGGATGGCCTCGTCGATGACGGGCGGGAGCATATCGCGCAATTTTCGGAGCTCCGGCCCGATTTGAAGCACTCGCCCGAGTTCCTTCATATCCTCGAAAGAACGCTGGCCGCCCAGCGTGGCCGTCAGCTCTTTCAAATATTTTGGTGCCGCTTCGGCTTTCTTGACTGTGCCGCGGATGGCTTCTCCGGCCGCAATGTCGAACGGCGCAAGGCTCGCTCTGATGACCTCGCGATCCGCGACAAGCAGCGCTTTCGTAATCTCATCGATCAGTAGGGCGGTCTTGTCGCCGAGATTGGACAAGAGCCAGCGCCAGATCGGCTCGAGCGAGCGGCGGGCAATCCGGCCCGGATGCTTGTCCTCGCCGCGATCGTTGACAATGATACCGTCAATAATGTTGAAGAACGCCCGCTGCGGCGTCGGCACGCGCACGCGCTCGATCGGGTCTTGCTCGCGGAGCTTGGGACGAAGGCCGGTGAGAATGGCATCGTAGGGAAGCCCGGAGCCACCAGTCAGCCGGTCACGCTCCAGCGCTTGCGCGAGTTGCGTTGCCAGCTCGTCGGAGAGAGCCGACAGCAAGCCGACGAGCTGCGCTTCCTTGCGCGGCGCCACGACGGGAGGCTTTGCGTCAGGCTTAACCGAGTTTGACATCTCTTCACTCAGCCCACCACGCCCAGGGTAGGCTCTTCGCCGGTGTAATGTTTGCCGGGTTCACGTTAAGACGGGGTTTCCCAGTTCGAGGCCGTTTTCGCATAAGCGTTTGAGACGGCTTGATTCCGGGCTGTCCGTGAGTAGATTGCAGGCGGCCAATGACCACCCCTGCCCTTAACCAACCGGTGCCCGCCGGTCCATCTGTCGCCGCTCGCTAACAATTGGAGGCCGAGATACACGGGGTCGATTTCAAGCGCTGGCGTAAGAGCTTGGACTTCTCCCAAAAGGAGGCGGCCGAGGCCTTGGGGCTGAAGCGGCGGGTGGTACAGTACTACGAGAAGGGTGAACGGGATGGAAAGTCCATTGATATCCCGAAGACCGTCCGTCTCGCCTGTTTTGCCTTGACGCAA
>JBAQHC010000735.1:0-2634 GCA_049288095.1 Alphaproteobacteria bacterium
GGGGGCGGGCGATGGCACCGTAAGTGCGGGCGCCGGCGCGGCTGGTATCGATGACGGCAGCGCGGCTGGCATCGGCGCCGGCAAGGTGACATCGCTTGTCGTCTTGGCCGTTGAGGGATAATTCGCGGCGCCGCGCGGCAGAGGCGTCATCGGCGCTGGTGCCGCCCCATGAGGCGTGGGCGTTTCGATCACGAGCGGCGGGGTCGTCAGCGCCGGCCACACATTGAAGATCATGATCGCGCCGGTGAGGGTCGCCGCCGCCGCAAAGCCGCAGATAATGCCGATCAGCTCTGGCCGCGATATTTTGAGGTCACGCATGGAACAAGTCCCCCGATGGGGCGGGCCGGCGAGCGCTTTATCAGGCCCTGCGGCAGGAAGGCCGAATGTCGCCTCTTAAGGGGGCCGGTGACAAGCGCGGCATGCCCGTGCCAAACCTCGTCTCCCCAGGCGGACGTGGTGGAACGGTAGACACATGGGACTTAAAATCGAATAAGAATAATATGAAAACAGAAAAACATCCTTATCATCAAATACTTGACTTGATTTCGAAAGGCCTGATATCCTTACACATGTCTTACACATTTTGGCTTGAAAGGCATGCGAGAAGAGAAACACACATTCATGGATGGCAGGCTTCACGTTTATCGACGTGAAAACAGCCGCCATTGGCAATGCTCGACCTACCTCAACCGACGCAATCACCGCACCACGACGAAGGAAACAAACCTCGCGCTCGCCAAGGACTTCGCGATCACTTGGTTTATGGAACGGCACACCGAGGAGAGCCGTCGACGGCGGGGCCTCCCTCTCTACGACACGCTCAATCACAACGCGCTTCCCGCCGATCTCGCTGATCGGCGCAAGAAGGCGAAACCGACCGGCCCAACTTTCCGCGAGGCGGCGGAGGCGCACGTCAAGGAAGCGACCGTCATCCTCGCATCAGAGAGGAATCCACAATACATGCTTCAGAAGGACCTGCACCTCCGTGTGCACCTTCTGCCGTTCTTCGGAGACAAAGCCCTCTCGGAAATCACCGCAGGCCTGATTCAGGAATACCGGGCGCATCGCGCCGTTCCGCGCAAGGACGAGAACGGCAGGGTGTGGAAGCGGGCTTCGCGCAGCACACTGCACAAGGAAATCGTCGCGCTTCGCCAGGTGCTCAAGTGCGCCAACCGCAAGGGCTGGCTTGCCGCCTTGCCGGACATGTCGGCGCCTTACAAGAAATCCGGCAAGATCACGCACCGCGCGTGGTTTTCGCCGCAGGAATACAAGCGGCTCTATGAGGCGTCGCGCGAACGCGCGGCCCATCCCAAGAAGGAGCGCTGGCGCAGGGCCAGCGAGAACCTTCACGACTACATTCTCATCATGGTCAATACGGGTCTTCGACCCGACGAAGCCCTGAACATCGAGTATCGAGACGTTGCCATCGTCACCGATGAAGCAACGGGCGAACGCATCCTCGAAATCGATGTGAGGGGAAAGCGCGGCGTCGGCTACTGCAAGAGCATGCCCGGCGCTGTACTCCCCTTCAGGCGGCTTCAAAAGCGCAACAACGGGCAGCCGAACGACAAGCTGTTTCCGAGTTTCCAGCGGATGCTGTTCAACGCCCTCCTTAAAGAACTCGACCTCCGCGAAGACCGCGACGGCCAGCGCCGCACGGCGTACAGCTTGCGGCACACCTACATTTGTCTGCGCCTGATGGAAGGCGCGGACATCTATCAGATCGCCAAGAACTGCCGGACGAGCGTGGAGATGATCGAGAACTTCTACGCTTCCCATATTAAGAACACGCTCGATGCGGCGGCGATCAACGTTCGAAAACCAAAGAAAAAACGGTCAAAGAGCGACGATGCCTCCGGGGCGAAGCCCCGGTCCAAATCGTCCTTGGAGAAAGGAAGTAAGAGTCGCTAATATGACTCGTGTCGCGCGGGCGTGGCGAAACGGTAGACGCAACGGACTTAAGCGATTGAGTGCTCGCAGGGAAACCTGCGATGCAGAACTGCTCAAATTCGGGGAAACCTTCGCTGGCAATCCCGAGCCAAGCCCTCTTGCCGAGGGAAGGTGTAGAGACTAGACGGGCAGCACCTAAGGCGAATGCTAAGGTGAAGGGATAGTCCAGACCACAAACGCCGAATGGCGGCGGCGAAAGCCGAAGTGGTATGAAAATCCGTAGGGGCGAAAGCCCTGTGCCGGTTCAAGTCCGGCCGCCCGCACCACCACTCCCAACTCTGAATCTGATTTTTGCTAGGAGCGCCGAACGGAGCTCAAAGAGCCGGGGCCGAACGGCCTACAGGCTCGCGGCACATTTCCGCCTGCGCTGTACCGATCGCTCGAAGGTATCGCCAGGCAGAAGAAGGTCTCTTTGGCGTGGGTCATTCGTGATGCGGCGGAGCAGTATGTTGCCGCCGCCAAGCAGCCGCGCAAGGCGCGTAGCGAACGGGCCGCGCCATGAAAACGGAAAAGACATCCAGTCTCAGCTCCTTCACCTGGTCCATCGCCGAGATATTACGCGGCGACTTCAAACAATCCGAGTACGGAAAAGTTGTTCTGCCTTTTGTCGTGCTCCGCCGCCTGGATTGCATCCTCGAAGGCACGAAGGCCGCTGTGCTGGCCGCAGAAAAGTCGATGCCCAAG
>JBAQHC010000736.1:0-9936 GCA_049288095.1 Alphaproteobacteria bacterium
GCTATCCCTCCCCTAGCCCCTCCCAGAGAGAGGGGGACTTCTTGAATCCAATGCTCTATTTAAAACTTACGCACTTGGGGCTCGGCATCGCGCCGCAGCAGCAAATCGCTGATCGCCCAAACCAGCGCATCGAGCCGGTCATCGCGGCCAGCGCCACCAGACGTGAAATTCGCGAGCTGATCTTCGAGCGCTGCAAATCCGCCGACATGATGGACGAGGCCGCGCTCGTACAGCGCCGCAATCGGCTCCGCGCGCACTGCCTTGCCGCGCATGGCGCGCACCTTGCGCACAGGCAGCGCGGGATCGATCTCGCGGAGCAATGTCTCAACGAGATCGCCGCCTTGATTGACTTCGACCACGATGCGATCAGCCTCGAATTCGCACGCGGTTTCAACAACGCGCGAGGCCCACGCGAGCGGCGAAAGCCCTTGCACGCTCCGGTCGGCAAGCACAAAGGCTTCGCCTCGCGCAGCGCCCGCGACGATGATGCCGCATTCATCGGCGTCATCGCCGGCGGTCACCGGCGGATCGACTGCAACGATGATGCGCTCGAGCTCGGGCGATGTGCGCACGCGTGCGGCTTCCATGAGCGAACGCTTGAACAGAGCGCCTTCGATCTCTTCGATCAAATCGCCATCGAGCTCCTGGCGGCCAAGCGCCGTGCCTTCATAGCGCTTGACGATATGCGCAAAGAATGCCGGCGCGAGATTGGCGCGGTTGTCGTAGCTCGTCGCATGCGTGAGCGCTGTTCCTGGATCGCTCAATATGTCGCGCAAATGCTTCACGGGCTTCGGCGTCGTCGTCACGACCTGACGCGGGCGATCGCCCAAACGCAAACCCATTTGCAGCATCGCCCATGTGTCCTCGCCATGCCGCCACTTGGCCGCCTCATCACTCCACGCTGCATGGTACTGCGGGCCGCGCATGCCGTCGGGATCTTCCGAAGAGAAGATCTGCGCGATCGACCCATTTGCCCAGCGCAGCTCGCGCAAGCTCGAAAGGAATTTCGGGCGCGTTTCGGCCGGGCCAATATTCATAAGCCCTGAAACGCCCTCAACCATCGTCATGCGGGCCTCCGCGTAGCTTTCGGCGACAAGCGCGATGCGCAATGGCTCGCTTGCTTCTTCGACGAGCGCTCTGATCCATTCGGCGCCCGCGCGAGTCTTGCCGCTGCCTCGCCCGCCCATGAAGACCCACGTGGTCCAATCACGCTCGCGCGGATCGGGCGGCAATTGCGAGTCATGTGCTTCCAGATACCAGCTTGAAAGCAGATGTTCCGCCTGAATCGGATTAAGGGTCGAAAGAAACTCACGCCTTTTCTCCGGTGATGAAGCGATCAATTTTTTGCGAAAGATCCTCAATTGCGTTCTCAGTATCGCGTAGGCGCTGCTTGTCGCGTTTTGTTTCTGCTTCACCGGTAACGCCCTTGTTGATGATGCGAACGCGCTCGACAGCGCGCGTGATCGCCACCAGATGGCGCGCCTGCTGCGGGTCCAGCGCGAAATTCTTTTCGAGAATCATCTTCTCTTGCGACTTTTCGAGCGCCATAAGCTCGACGCTAATGGCTTTATGCAATCTGCTCACGATCATGACCCACTGTCCGATGTTGACGAGGACCGGCCGTTGCTTGGAGTTCTGCTCCGATGGCCCGCCGTAAAGTGTCAGCTCGTTCATTCGCTCGTTGCCAAACAAAAACGCGCCGCTCCAATGGAGCTGCGCGTTCGCTAATTCCGTCCCGGTTCACCGGCCCGTCCGGGCACAGTTCTCCAGTTAAGCGTTTAGGTGGGGAGGAGCGTGACGCTGGTCAAGGGGCAGCCGCAAAGAAATTTTCGCGCCAAAGCTCCGTCTACGGAGTTTTCCCCATCGCCGCCCTTTGCCGCTTTGCCGCAGCCCCGAAGGATTCCGCTGCAATAGGGGACGAAGGGAACGAGCGTGGCCATGGGTTTTCCCCGCCGCAGTTCTTCAATAATATTGCCGGGCCCGGCCGATCCCGGCCCGGAGGGGGTATTCAAATGGGGTTCAAGACGCAGGTTTTGTCAGTGGTGGCGCTGTTTCTGGCCATCCCGCACGCGGCGAGCGCGGCAAGCACGGCCGGCGCCAGCGCAGCGCCCCCTAAAGAGAGGGCCGAGGAGCCGCTTTATTACTTCTGCATGGCGGGGCTTGGCGCCAGCGATCGCTTCTATGTAACGCCGGTCATGCGCGAGACGTGGCACTATGATCCGCTCGGCATCGTGCTCAAGCAGCCGGTCAATTACGCGTGGAAACAGGCGGTCAGCAAGTTGCCGCTCGCAAATGTTCCGCATTGCGAGCACGGAACCAAGGAGAGTGCTGAGAAAGCGCGGCAATCAGAGATCGAACAGGTCACGCGGTTCAAGCACAAGATCGTCAATATGAATTGGCACTATGGCCAAACCGGGCCGGCCACCGTGGTTACGGGCGCAACGCCGGCACCGGGCGCCAAGACGGGGATCGAGACGAAGAACGTCAAAGACGCAACGCCACCGCAGGCCACAGTGCCAGCCGCGGATGATACTTCGCAACTCAGACACTGACGCGGCTTAGCCGCGTGAGCGCTAATATCCGTCCCCCTCCCCCTCTGGGGGAGGTAAGGGAGGGGGATTTGCGAGGTACACGGACGTTTTCTCCAATCCCTCCCCTATCCCCTCCCAAAGGGAGGGGGGAGACGGGCTCAGCGCTTCTTAGGCGCGGGCGATTTCGTTGCCTTTGGCGGCCCCCCCGGCTTTTGGATTTTCGGCGGCTTGAAGCTGCCCGGCTTTTCGATCGCCATAATGTGCTCGCCCCACTTCTCCTCAGGCACGCGCGATTCGCTCACCGCGTAGGAGCGCACCGAGATGCCGGCCTCGTGAACGGTATTGGGGTCGCCTGAAACCAGCGGATGCCACCAAGCGAGCTCGCCGCCCTTATCCAAGATCCGGTAAGCGCAGGTCTCGGGCAGCCAGGCGAGGTCGCCGATCAGCTTGGGCGTCAGCGTGTGGCAATCCGGCACGCGGGTCGACCGGTTCGGGTAGTCCTTGCACTGGCACTTGCCGATGTTCAAAAGCTTGCACACGACATTGGTGGTCGCGATCTCGCCGGTGTCGATGTCTTCGAGCTTGATGAGGCAGCAGCGGGCGCAGCCGTCGCAGAGCGACTCCCACTCCGCTTGCGTCATCTCGGCGAGGCTTTTCGTCTTCCAGAACGGCTGATCACTCATCTTCGCCTCATCCCCTCACCCGGCCACTGGCGCGTCCACCCTCTCCCCGCTTGCGGGGAGAGGGAAGGGTGAGGGGCGCCGCACCACTGCCGCGATTCCGGCATAATCCTCTGCCAAGATAGTATAAGCGGCGGGAAATGCTAAAAACTGCCGAGGGCTATTGAGTCTCCCCTCGCGGGGATTGGGGCGAGTGATCCGGCTAGAGCATGAGCGACGAACGACATTTGCGTAGGGGCAGCTGGCTGGGCGGCCTTCTCTGGTGGCTTTTGGTGCGCCTTGCGATTGCGGGCGTTGCGCTTGCGGCCGTCGGCGCGCTCGCCTGCGTCATCGCCTATTTCATCATCACGCCACGCACCTTCGACAAGGAGGCGATTTACCGTATGGGCAGAACGCCCGGTGTCACTTTCCTTGACGCCAAGGGCCAGGTGCTGGCGACGCGCGGCGCCTATCACGGCGATCAGGTGACGCTCAAATCGCTGCCGCCCTATCTCGTCAACGCCTTCATCGCGACGGAGGACCGGCGCTTCTACTCGCATCACGGCGTCGACCCCTTGGGCATAATGCGCGCAATCGTGGTCAATCTGCGCGCCGGCCACACCGTGCAAGGCGGCTCGACCCTCACGCAGCAGCTCGCCAAGAATCTCTTCCTGACGAATGATCGCACCTACACGCGCAAATTCAACGAGCTCTTCTACGCCATTTGGCTGGAACGCCATTTGACCAAGAACGAGATTCTCACGCTTTATCTCAACCGCGTCTATTTCGGCGCCGGTACTTACGGCGTTGATGCGGCAGCGCGCTATTACTTCAACAAGCCAGCGAGTCAAGTGACATTGGCCGAGGCCGCGGTGCTCGCGGGGTTGCCTCAGTCACCAAGCCGCTTCCGCTCAACGGCCGACGCCACGCCGACGACGGTGACGACCGATATTCAGTGCGGCCAGCGCGACCGCCGGGCGCGGACTTACAGCTTCCCCGCAGTGACGCAAACGCGCGCCTCGCACGTGCTCGACAAACTGGTTGAAGCCGGCTTCATGACGGAGGCGCAAGTGTTTGCAGCGCGGGCGAATCCCGCAAAGCCGGCAAGCCGGCTCGAGCTCACCTCGATTCAGTACTATCTCGATTATGTCTACGACATTCTAGGCGATGTGCTGAGCCAAAGCCCGGTTACGCAGCAGGCCGCAGGCAGCGCCGGCGCGGGACTCTACGGCTTGCCGCCGGGCCTTGCCGATAAGGATCTCATCGTTCACACGACGATGGACAAAAGCCTTCAGCAGGATGCCGAGGATGCTCTGCTCGTTTCGCTCGAATGCGATGGGCCGAGCTACAAGGCGAGCGAAGGCGCGCTCGTGGCGATCGATCCCGACGGGGCGCTGCGCGCCATGATCGGCGGTCGCGATTACACGGTGAGCCAATTCAATCGCGCAACGAGTGCCAAGCGCCAGCCCGGCTCTTCGTTCAAGCCTTTCGTCTATTTGACGGCGCTCGAAAACGGTTACACGCCGGACTCGATCGTCGAGGATGCGCCGATCACGATTCAAACCCCGCAAGGTCCGTGGAGCCCGAACGATTACGAGACGGGCGAGTATCGCGGCAATGTCACCTTGCGCGATGCCCTCGCTTATTCGCTCAACACAGCCGCGGTTCGCCTCTCTGAGCAATTTGGCCCCGACAAAGTGGTGGCGACGGCGCGGCGGCTCGGCATCACGTCGGACCTCGAACCCTTGCACTCGATCGCACTTGGCTCGCAAGTCGTGACGCCGCTCGAGCTCACAGGCGCTTATCTCGCTTTTGCGCGCAACGGCCTCTCGGTGCCGGTGCACACGGTCGATGAGGTCGACACCAAAGACGGGACACAGCTCTACAAATATCAGCCGACCGAGCCCACGCGCGTCATCGATCCGCAAATTGCGACCAACATGACGAACATGATGTATGCGGTGATCGATCACGGCACCGGCAGAAACGCGAGCCTGGGTGATCGGCCCGCCGCCGGCAAGACCGGCACAAGCTCGGATTGGCGCGATGCCTGGTTCGTCGGCTACACCGGCAATCTCTTGGCCGGCGTGTGGATCGGCAATGACGACAATTCCGAAATGAACCACGTGACGGGCGGCAGCCTGCCGGCCGCCGTGTGGAAGAGCTTCATGTCGGCGGCACATGAAGGCGTGCCGATCGTGTCGCTGCCCGGCGCCTATTCGACGCGCTCGGTGAGCGCAGCTTCCGAGCTCAAGGCGTTCTACGGCGATCTGGCCGCGAGCTTTAGAGCCGCCTCGCAAGGCACATCGCCCGTGGGCGCCGTGAGCGGAGCACCGGAGCAAGCTGTGCCGAGCGAGCTGCCGCCCGCCAATCCAAGCCCCGAGCGGCCGTGCAAGCGCCGTTTCCTCGGCATCTGCGTCAGCCGCTAGCGTCCCCTTACGACGACTGGATTACTCACCTCCCCCTTGTGGGGAGGTCGGAATGCGAAGCATTCCGGGTGGGGGTTTTCAGTCGGGTCCTGATTCACTTCACTTCATCTGCAGCTGGAATGGCGCGAATCCCCCACCCGATCCGCCTGGGGGGGATCGGCCTCCCCGCAAGGGGGAGGCTCAGGTCGGCAGCGCTAGCTCTTACCGGGATTTGCGCACTCGAAGTTGGCAGCGTCGTCGGTCGAGCCTGCCCCTTTGTATTTCGCGATTTGCGGATAGGGACAGAGCGGACGTGTCATGGCTGGCGCATCGGGTGGCTTGCTGACGACGATACGCTCAGGTGCTTCGCTCTCTTCACTCCAGTTGTCGATGACTGACAACGGATCGAACACAAACGGCCCCTCGCCGCCAGCGCAATGACCCATGCCCGGAATCATGAACAGGCGCGCCTGCGCCGCTCTGGTTTTGTCATCGAGCGTGGCGAGCATGGCTTTGTAGAACGCAACCGTGTTACCGGCGGGAATAAGCCCATCGCTCCAGCCATGCGCGAGGAACAGCTTGCCGCCGCGTGCGAAGAATTTCGAGAGGCCATCGCTCGGAACGTCGAGATCCTGCGCGCCGGCATCATGCGCCTTGGCGACATCCTTGTCGTAGTCAAAGGAGTTGAAGTCCCATTTCGGATCCTTGAAAACGATGTCGCGCATATAGCTTGTCGCAACCGGAAACGGTTCCGGCCCCGACATCAGCAAGCCAACCTGCGCCTCGCTGCCCGGTTCGAATCCGGCGAATAACTGCTTGCCGGTGCGCGGATTTTTGATGCCACCGTAAACGGCGCGCATGGTTGCAACTTGCGCTTTGGTCAAGCAATCCGGCCCGTCCTTGGCTTTGCACTGCGCGAGCTTGGGATCGAAGCTGCAATGCTCGGGATCGCTCACGAGCCCATCCTTGACGCCATCTGCGGCATCGCATTTGTCGAGATAGGCTTTGTGAAGCGCGGCAAGCTTGGAAGGCGGCACCGTGCTCGCCGCATCTTTCAGCGCGGCATAACCGGTCCACAACGATTGAGTCATCAGCATCGTCATCGGATTGGCGGGATCCATCGACGATATGCCGTTGTAATCCTCGGGATAGCGATAGGCCTCCATGAGGCCTTGGCGGCCGCCGGTCGAGCACGAGGTCCAATAAGAGCGGTCGGGTCCCTTGTTGTAGTAGGCCGCGATCAACGCTTTCGCCTTCACCGTCATTTCGTGGACGGCGCGATAGCCGAAATCGGTGAGCTTCTCCGGATGCCCAACGGCAAAGCCAGCATCCAATCCCGTGCCGACATGGCCGGTGTCAGTTGCGGCGGCCGCATAGCCGCGTGAGAGCGGATCGGCCAGTTGGAAATAGCTGATCGAGCCAGCCCACACGCCGTTGCCGATGCCGTCGAGCTTGCCGTTCCAATTTTTCGCCGGCAGCCAAACCTCGATCTTAATGTCGGAGTCCGCGCTCGGCGTCAGCGTTGCGCGCACGCGGCAAAAGGCCGGCATGCCTTTGAATGGCGAAGGCGCCACGCCCGGGGGCGGAGGGAACGGCGATGGCGGCGGCTCGAAGGCGCCAGCCGCAACCAGCTCGGCCTTGTCGATCTTTGCATTCTCAAGCTTCAGGTTCGCGAGCTTGGCGCAGTCGGCCGCGAGCGCAGGCGCCAAGGAAGCGAACGCGAACAAAATGGCCGCAAGCGAGATGCACAGAATTCGATACATGAGCGTTGTCCCCCATAGGCGTTTTTCTTGCTCCTAGAATGCCTAGAGTCGGGCTGGATGGCTACGTTCAGCGCCTTTCCAATGTTGCTCAGAAGAGATCAGCATCCAGGGGTCGCGCGCGAGATTGATGCCGGCGGTCTGGGATGCGCCGCACGCAGAGGAATCGCCCGATTACGCTCTTTCGTCAGGGGCGCTAGCGCAATCAACGTCATGCCGGACGCGATGCGGCACGAAGTGCTGCTTCGCAGATCCGGGATCTAACGACAGCAGATCCCGTGTCTGCGGCGCGTCATTGTATGCCGCGCCGCGCACGGGATGACGATCCTTTTGATCCGCGCCCTCAATTTCTAATATCGGAATCGGAAAAGATTGAGCTCCTTGTTCCGAAATCGATTTGCGCGCGCATCGCGTGGATGAAAGGCTGCGCCTGCGGATGGATGCGATAGGTTTCGACATCGCGGAAATAGCGCTGCATCTTGCGTCCGCGCCGCCCGCTCGACCCGCCCGAATGATGGAAAAGCATCTCGACGGCGTCGCATGCCATGCGCGCGGCCTCGCTCGCCATGCCCCAAATCTTGAATGAATCGGTCGGCGTGATCGGCGTCTTGTTGTGAATGAAGCCGCGCAATTGCTGCGCATATGTCTCAGCGCAGGCAATCGTCAACGTCTCGGCGGATTGCGCGAGCGCGAGGGCTCGACCATAGGCGTTCTGCACGAATGCATCTTCCGAGATCTTTGCACGTGGATTGAGCACCTGGCTCTTGGTTGTCGCCATTTCGCGAAACTCATCAAGCGCAGCCCACGCCGTGCCGACAAGGATCGCGGCGAATTCGGTGTTGAACCAGCCGGTCGGGATTCCGAGATAAATTGGATTGCCGTGCAGGCGCGTGCCGGGCGTACCGTTTGCCATGTGATCGGTCGAGGCGTCGAAATTGGTGTCGATGATGTAGCGGTCGGGCACGAACACATCGCTGAGCTTCACCGCGAAAGAGCCCGAGGCCTGCATGCCCCAATATTGATCCTGGCCCCAATCCTTCAGCACCTCGACATTTTCCTTGGGCGTCACGAACATGATGCGCCGCCCCGGCCCGCCGCGGCCCTCCATCACGCTCGCGGCCATGAAATGCGTGGCATAAGGAATGCCGGAAGCGAACGGCCAAGTGCCGGTGATGCGAAAGCCGCCTGGCGCGGGTACGAATGTGCCGGCGGGAACGCCAACCGCGGGCGAGCGAAACTCGCCATCGGCGCCGAACAGCTCGCGTTGCACCTCCTCGCTCCAATGCGAAGCCAGGAGATAAGCGTGCGAAGCGCCGAGCGCGAAGCACCAGCCCGCGCCGGGATGGCCGCGCGAAATCTCCATCACCGCCTGAATGAAGACCTTGGGATCGAACTCGTAGCCGCCAAACATTTTCGGCGTGAGCAGGCGGTAGAACCCTCCTTCCAGCAGCCGTTCGTGCACTTCTTCCGAATAAAAGCCGCGCCAATCGCTCTCATCTTGCTCCTTGCGCAACAAAGGGCGCATCTCAGCCGCGCGGGCAATCACCGTTTCAGGTCTGAGGCCCGGCTCGGGCTGCGGGATGGGATAGCTGATCCTGTCCTGACGCGCGCTCACAAAGCTTCTCCCTTTTCTGGCGAACCGGAGGCTAGCTCAGGCCCCTCGCCGCTCCAAGGCGCGGCTTCCCTTCGCTGCGGCGCGGCGGCTAGAGTTGGGACCGAAATTCCACCTCCCCCTTGCGGGGAGGTCGGATCGCCATTGCGATCCGGGTGGGGTCTTAAATTATGGCTGACGTTTTCGTCTCATATGCACGGGTCGACAAAGGGCGGGTGGCACCGCTCGTTGCCGCGCTCGAAGCGCAGGGCTGGTCGGTCTGGTGGGATCCTGAGATCACCGGCGGCCAGGAATTCGATGACTTGATTGCGCGTGAACTTGACGCGGCCCGCGCCGCGATTGTGGTGTGGACGCCAGCCTCGGTTGCATCGCGCTGGGTGCGTGGCGAGGCGCGCATCGCCGCTGATCGCGGCATTCTCGTGCCGGTTCAAATCGGCTCGCCGAGCCTGCCGATCGATGCACGCGCCATTCACACGATTGGTCTCGACGATTGGAAAGACGAACCGGCGAGCCGGCCGTTCCAAGATCTCGTGCGCGCGCTCAAGGCGCATGTCGAACCAGATCAAACGCGGGCGACTGCCGCGAAAGGCAAAAGCGCGCAGCGCGCTTCGATTTGCGTCTTGCCCTTCACCAATATGAGCGACGACGCTTCGCAAGAGTTTTTCTCCGACGGCATCAGCGAGGACATCATCACCGACCTTTCCAAGGTCTCGGCGCTGCACGTCATCGCACGCAACACCGCCTTCGCATTCAAAGGCAAGACCGTCGACATCAAGCAGGTTGCGCGCGAGACCCAAGTCCGCCACGTGCTTGAAGGCAGCGTGCGCAAAGCCGGCAATCGCGTGCGCATCACCGCGCAATTGATCGACAGCGAGACCGGCGGGCATATCTGGGCCGAACGCTTCGACCGCGACCTCTCCGACATTTTCGCGCTTCAAGATGAAATCTCGCAGGCCATTGTCGGCG